>JBKICO010000153.1:0-5430 GCA_046567065.1 Acidobacteriota bacterium | reverse complement strand
ACAGTCGTTTGCTCATGTTGTACAGAAAGAAGTATAGGCCAACTAGGCCTTGCCTTGATTCTGAAAGCTCCACGGAGGCATGCACACCCTTCGATGCCATTTCATTAAGTCGTCGCATGAATGAGGACAAATGATTGAGTTCAACTGTAAGAAGATCTTTTGACGTCGAACGGCGCACATTGATTGCGAGAAATTCGTGCAAACGGTTGAGATATTCATCATTGCCGAGAGTGCGCTCGACACCGTCTGAGCATATTGTTTTTCCGTTCATTGGAGGGTGAAAATAATCTGCTGCCGATTTCAACGCCCGTCGGACCTCTGTAAGCAATAACGACGAATCTTCGAGATCGTTGGAAGCTGCGAGTTGTGCTGCCTTATTCAACTTCTGATAGACATCATCTGATCGTGATTTGAAGTAGTTGTTGACTTCGTTCTGAACGGATTCGAGAAAGCCTTGAGATTGTTGTTGTAGAATGAGCTGACGTTCCATTTGAATGGCATAATTGAGGCATCGAGCTTTCAACCGTGCCCGGATGGTTTGGATGGCTTTTATGCGAAGTCGAATCTGCGCTTTCTCTCGGGTGAAGTGGTCGGTGAAGGCAGCAGCATCGAACGGTGACATGCCGGCTGGCACAACCATGTCAGCAATAGTTCGCTCCCATTGATCTAATTCTGCGTCAATTTCGCCCACCGCAATCTTCAAGATGTTGCGCTTGTCCCCATTGTCAAGATTGTGGTCATCGTTAAAGTTCAACTCAACCATGTGAGCGTCCAACCAGCGATTTAACGATGTCTCAAGAATAAATTGACGTACTTCTGGCTTAAGTGGGGCAATGTCATCATGAAGAGCCCCTATAACTTCCTTTTTTTCGGGATACAGTTCACGCAGAAAAATCGCGGCGTTGAGGTAGTCTTTGGCTCCTCGCGCGATTCTGAGACAGCCCATCACGGCCTTCTCGATATTGTCTTCTTCTAGATGTGCGTATATTCGTTCAATTACTTTGGCGAAATTCATGTTTGTCCCCAAATAAAAGCATTGTGTTCCATTGGCGTTGTCGAATAACTAAGAACATTGTATGAGCCCACGTCGTTTGAGGGGCAGATTTGGACTTTACGCTCATGAGTTTTTCCGAAGTCGTTGGCATGATTAAAGTTGTCAATCTATATGCTATATGGTGTCAGATGGGCAAGTCAAAATCCGCATCATGAATCAGCGTCCCGGTGTGGTCTTGTTGCTTCTTTGGAAGCACGTATTTATATAATATAAATCTGCATCGTCGCCTTGGTCTTCGGCCAGGGTTGCGTAGAACCGATGACATGGGAACGAGTTGCAATCTGCTGTTGATACATTAAACTAGTTGCGCTGGGGCTCCCAGCTTGACTGAAGTTCCATATCGGGTAATAGAAGATATTGTTCGTAATGTCAGCGTGATGCCGCGTTTTATGCGCGTGTAGGAACTATAGATTCCGGCTATGAACCATCTCCGCTCCGGCCTGGACAGGTATCTCACACCAACCGACCTCGCCCGCATCCGCGCCCTGCGCGTGGGCATCGCCGGCGCTGGCGGGTTGGGCTCCAACTGCGCCTGGATGCTGGTGCGCTCCGGCTTCGCCGACCTGACCGTGGTGGACCACGACGTGGTGGAGCCCAGCAACCTGAACCGCCAGTTCTTCTTCGCCCGCCAGGTGGGCATGCCCAAGGTCCAGGCCCTGCGCGAGAACCTGCTGGACATCGACCCCGAAGCGCGCATAACCGCAATCAAGGCCGAGGTGACGGCGGACAACGCCGTCTCGCTGTTCGAGGGCTGCCACGCCATCGTGGAGGCCTTCGACCAGGCATCGGCCAAGAGGATGCTCGCGGAGGCGCACATGGGCCGCGGCGTGTTCCTGGTGGCGGCCTCCGGGCTGGCCGGGTGCGGCGACGCGGACGCCATCGTCACGCGGCGCGTCGGGAAATCATTCTACATCGTGGGCGATTTCGCCAGCGAGGCCGGGCCGGACAACCCGCCCCTGGCCCCCAAGGTCACGCTGGCCGCCGCCAAGCAGGCGGACCTCGTGCTGGCCTTCGCCCTGGGGAGACTGCCATGAAGCCAGCCATGAAGCCGCTCATCGAGGGCGGCATATACGCGATCACCAGCCACGAGCATTCCCTGGGGCGCAGCAACCTGGAGGTGGCCAAGGCCATCCTGGACGCCGGGGTGCGCGTGCTTCAATACCGCGAAAAGGACATGAAGGCCGGGCGGATGTACGAGGAGTGCCTGGCCATCCGCGAATTGGCCCGCGAGGCCGGGGCCACCTTCCTGGTAAACGACCACGTGGACATCGCCATGCTGGTGGACGCCGACGGCGTGCATATCGGCCAGGAGGACCTGCCCCCCGAGGCCGTGCGCAGGCTCATCGGGCCGGACAAGATCCTCGGGCTCTCCACCCATAACCTCGAGGAGGCCCGGGCCGCCCAGGAATCCGGCCTGGTGGACTACATCGGGGTGGGCCCCATCTTCGCCACCAAGACCAAAAAGGACGTCTGCGCCCCGGTGGGATTCGAATACCTGAACCACGTCATCAAGAATATCGAATTGCCCTTCGTGGCGATCGGCGGCATCAAGGAACACAACATCGCCCAGGTGCGCGCGGCCGGGGCCCGGAACATCTGCCTGGTCACGGAGATCGTGGCCGCCAGGGACATCGGGGCCAGGGTGCGCGCGCTGCAGGCGGCAATGCGTACCGAATAAGGAGTTGTCATGAAGATCATGGAGTACACGGCTGTGGAGCCCACGCACTTCGACAACGAGGTGGCCAAAGGCGTTGCTGGCAGGATTCTGGTGGGCAAGGCCGACGGCGCCCCGAACTTCTGCATGCGGGCCTTCGAGATCGCCCCCGGCGGGCATACCCCCCGCCATGCACACGCCTGGGAGCATCAGATGTTCTTCCACGCTGGTGAGGGCGAGGTGTACGGCAACGGGCAGTGGAACCAGGTGAGCGCGGGTTGCGTGGCCTTCGTGCCGGGCAACTCCGAGCACCAGATCAGAAACACGGGCGAAAAGCCGCTCACCGTGGTGTGCCTCGTCCCTTCGGGCGCGCCCGAACTCTAGGAGACCGCTTCGATGAAGACCGCCCTGCTGCTCATCGACATCCAGAAAGACTACTTCCCCGGCGGGGCCATGGAACTCGTGGGCGCGGAAGCCGCCGCGGCCAAGGCGGCCCGCGCCCTGGAGCACTTCCGCTCCCAGAAGATGCCGGTGTTCCACATCCGGCACGTCTCCCTGCGGCCCGGGGCGGGCTTCTTCCTGCCCGGCACCCCGGGGGTGGAAATTCACCCCTACGTGGCCCCGGCCGAAGGCGAACAGGTGATCGAGAAGCACTTCCCCAACGCCTTCCGGGAGACTGACCTGGAGGCCAGGCTGCGCGCCGCCAAGGTGGAGCGCCTGGTGATCGCGGGCATGATGAGCCACATGTGCGTGGACGCCACCACCCGCCAGGCCTTCGATCTGGGCTTCACCTGCATCGTGCTGGCCGACGCCTGCGCCACGCGGGACCTGGACTTCGGTCACGTGAGCGTGCCCGCGTCCCACGTGCACGGCGCGTTCATGGCCGCGCTCGGGGCCGTGTACGCCGAGCTTGCGGGCGTGAAGGATCTGGCCGCTGCCCTGCGCTAGGCCCTGTTGTCCTGGCGGTAAGAGGATTTGCGGGTTGACGCCGCCCCGCCGATAAGGCAAAGAACCCGTCCCCGGCATTCTCGCGGGCCTGCCATGCAGGCCCCGCACCGCCGGAGGCCCAACCAGGGACACACCACCCCATGCCAGCCACAGTAGCCATCATCGGCCGCCCCAACGTGGGCAAGTCCTCGCTTTTCAACCGCCTTTTGCGCAAGCGCAAGGCCATCACGCATGACCGCCCCGGCGTCACCCGCGACCGCCTGGAGGGCCAGGCCGTGCTCGCGGGCGTGCCCGTGAACCTGGTGGACACCGGCGGCCTGACCCTGGAGGACCCCCAGGGCCTCGAACTCGACGTGCTGGAGCAGGCCCGCCGCGCAGTCAACGCCGCCAATCTGGTGCTCCTGGTGGTGGACGGCCGCGAGGGCCTCACCTCAGAGGACCAGCGCGTGGCCACGCTGCTGCGCCAGTCCGGCAAGCCGGTGCTGGTGGCCGTGAACAAGGTGGACGGCGGCGAAAAGGAAGACCTCTTCATGGCGGACTTCCACGTGCTGGGCCTGGACCTGACACCGGTCTCCGCCGAGCACGGCTACGGGGTGCGCACCCTGGTGGACGAGATCGTCTCCCGCCTGCCCGAGACGGACGAGCGGGGCAGGCAGACGCCCGAGACGGCCCTGACCCTCTCCCTGCTGGGCAGGCCCAACGCGGGCAAGAGCTCCCTGGTCAACGCCCTGGTTGGCGACGACAGGCTCATCGTCAGCGACGTGGCCGGGACCACGCGCGACGCCGTGGACGTGGCCTTCGAGCGCGGCGGCAAGCGCTACGTGTTCGTGGACACGGCGGGCGTGCGCCGCAAGGCCAAGATCGACGACTCGCTGGAGCGCATCGCCTCGCTCACGGCCCTTGGAAGCGGCAAGCGCGCCGAGGTGACCATCCTGGTCATCGACGGCCCCGGCGGCCTGGCCATGCAGGACAAGCGCCTCATCGCCTACCTGGACAAGGAGAAGGTCCCCTTCCTGATCGTCATCAACAAGGTGGACCTCCTGGACGCCAAGGGCCTGGCCGAGCTCAAGCAGGACATCAGCGAAGAGCTGCGTATCTGCCACCATGTGCCCGTTATCTACATCTCCGCGCTCACCGGCCGGAACCTGCGCGACATCCTGCCCACGGCCCAGGCCATCCGCGAGGAGTGCGACATCCGCGTGGGCACGGGCGCGCTAAACCGCCTGCTGCGCGACGCCCTGGGCAAGCACCAGCCGCCGCTGGTCAAGGGCAAGCGCCCCAAGTTCTACTACCTGACCCAGACCGACACCGTGCCGCCCACGTTCGTGTTCTTCGTCAACGATCCCGAGCGCATCAAGGACAGCTACGCCCGCTTCCTGGAGAACCAGCTGCGCAAGATCTTCGGCATCCGCCGCGCACCCGTGAAACTTTATTTCCGGGGCAGCCACGAAGGCCGTGAAGAGGTGAAGTAGCGGCCTGTTGGATACATCACGCTGGCCGCGTTGCCGCGAAAAAGCCAAGCCCCCGCGTATGCCAGATACGCGGGGGCTTGGCTTATTCTGCGTCTTGCATGCGTGTTTTGAGCACTGGCTGTCAGAACGCTCGTATACGGGGGACGCGTGGCCGACTTTGTCGGCTGAATCAGGGAGGCTCCGCCTCCCCGAACCCCACCGGCAAGGGCATGATGCCCTTGCATCCCCAATAATATTCGCTGATCGGCCGGAAACCGCGAGGTTTCCGGCTCTTTTTTTGCGGCCCGCTCGGCGATCGTATT
>JBKICO010000152.1:0-10120 GCA_046567065.1 Acidobacteriota bacterium | reverse complement strand
TGCCCGAACGCAGCAGGGAGAGTTTGTAACGCGCCAGGTCGTACTTGGACTCGAGCTTGGAGAGATCCTGCTCGTAATTCTTGAAGAAGTCCTGGCCTTTGGTTTCGGCCTTGGCCTTAGTGGATTCGATGCGGTCCTTCAGATGGCTGAGCTTCTCCTCCATCTGGGCGCTGAATTTTTCGCGCTCTGGCATGGCTCTACTCCTGGCTGGATTTTGTCATGAGATATCCCTCGGATGCATGGCGGTCAAGGAGAGGTTGCCTTGTTCAGCCTTCCACGGTGCGCCCGCAGGAAACACCGTGTTTGCGCATCCTGTTGAGCACTGTGAGGCGCGTCACACCCAGCAGCCGGGCGGCCTGGCTCTTGTTGCCCCCCGTCTGCCGCAATGCCCCGATCAGCGCTGTTTTCTGGGCCTCCTCCGCCGCCTGCTCGCCGCAGGCCGCAGGGGGGGCAAGCGGCGCGGGGCTGGCCGTGGCCGGGAAAGCGGGGAAGGCGCGCCGCAGGGCCGGGGGAAGGTGCCGGGCCTCTATGCGCCCGGACTGGGCCAGCACGGCCGCGTACTCCAGGGCGCTGCGCAGCTCGCGCACGTTGCCGGGCCAGGTGTGGGCCATGAGCAGCTCCATGGCCTCGGGGGCGATGCCGCTGAGCTCCTGGCCGCCGCGTGCGCCGATGGCCTCCAGGAAGTGCCGGGCCAGCAGGGGCAGGTCCCCCATGCGCTGGCGCAGGGGGGGGAGCTCGATGGGAATCACGTTGATGCGGAAATAGAAATCCTGCCGGAAGCGGCCCTGGGCGATGAGAGCGGGCAGCTCCTGGTGGGTGGCGGCGATGAGGCGTACGTCCACGGGCACGGGGCTGTTTTCGCCCACGCGCTCGATGCTCTTGGTCTCCAGCACGCGCAGCAGCTTCACCTGGATGGAGAGGGGGGCGTCCCCGATCTCGTCCAGGAAGATGTCGCCCCCGTGGGCCGCCTCGAAGCGTCCCTGGCGCTGCTTGTGCGCCCCGGTGAACGCACCCTTGGCGTGGCCGAACAGCTCGCTCTCCAGCAGGGATTCGTTGAGCGCCGCGCAGTTGAGCTGCACGAAGGGGGCTTGCTTGCGCCCGCCCAACTCATGGATGGCGCGGGCGGCCAGCTCCTTGCCGGTGCCTGATTCACCCAGCAGCAGCACCGGCGCGCCGGAGCGGGCGGCTTTCTCCAGGATGTCGAAGAGCCTGCGCATGGGCACCGAGGCCCCCACCATGCCGTGGAAGCTGCCGGGCTGGTCCAGCAGGCGGGCCAGGGTCTCCACCTGGCGGTCCAGGCGGTCCAGCTCTGTGAGGTCCAGCACGCTCTCCACCGCGCCCAGCACCAACCCGTCAGAGTCGCGGATGAGTGACTGGTTCTTGAAAACCGGCAGCAGGGAGCCGTCCTTGCGGCGGATGTTGCAGCGCTTGGCCGGGCTCTCCTGCCCGGCGAAGAGCGGACACCAAGCCCCGCGCACCCTGGCGCGCTCCTTGGCGCAGGTGTCGCAACCGAACAGGGCGCAGGGCTTGCCCACGAGTTCCCCGCCCTCGTAGCCCGTGAGCCGGGTCATGGCTTCGTTGGCCATGACGATGCGGCCCTGCGGGTCCACGATGAACACGCCTTCCTGGATGGCGTGGCAGATCTCTCGCCAATGCTTTCCGATATCCATGCTGACCACCTGTGTATGCAACTGTATATGCACTATGCGGCCATACACAAGCAACTTCAAAAAAATATCTGTGATATCGTTATGTTGTGTTTGGCATGTTCCGTGCTTTCATGGAGCATGTTCAAACACATTTCTCCCGACAGCCGCATCACCCGCAGAACGCTCCTGAAGACCCTCGGCCTGGGCGGCACCGCGGCCCTGTTTCCGGACCGCGCCCGCGCGGCGGCCCTGACCGCATCCGGTGGAGAGACCGCAACCCTGCTGGACCTGAGCAAGTGCATCGGCTGCGGAGCCTGCGTGCAGGCCTGCCGCGAGGCCAACGCCAAGAGATATCCCGAGCCGGTCAAGCCGCTGCCCACGCTGCTGCCGCCCGGCACCAAGAACGAGGATTTCTCCGCCACGCGCGGTGACGAATCCCGCCTGACCCCCTACAACTGGCTCTTCATCCAGAGCGCCACGGTGGACGGCAAGGAGGTACACGTCCCCAGGCGCTGCATGCACTGCCAGAACCCGCCCTGCGCCAACCTCTGCCCCTGGGGCGCGGCCTCCAAACGGGAGAGCGGCACCGTGTCCATCGATCCGGACGTCTGCCTGGGCGGGGCCAAGTGCCGCGACGTCTGCCCCTGGCAGATACCGCAACGCCAGTCCGGCGTGGGGCTCTACCTGCACATCCTGCCCACCATGGCGGGCAACGGCGTGATGTTCAAGTGCGACCGCTGCCAGGACCGCGTGGCCAAGGGCCAGCTCCCGGCCTGCGTGGAGGCCTGCCCCCAGTCCGTGCAGAGCGTCGGCCCCCGGAACGAGCTGGTGGCACAGGCCAGGCGCATGGCCAGGGAGCGGGGCGGCTATCTTTACGGCGCCGATGAGAACGGCGGCACCAACACCATCTACTATTCGCCCGTTCCCTTCGAGAAGCTCGACGCCGCCGTGGCCAAGGGGCCTGGCAAACCGCACCTGGCCTCCGTGGCCGACTCCATGGCGGATTCGAACACGCTGGCCTGGGCCGTGCTGCTGGCCCCGTTGGCGGGCGCGGCCTCGGCCCTGCTCAAAGGCACGAAGAAGATCCTGGCTGCCAGGCAAGAGAAGGAGGGCTCCCATGAATAGCCTCTGGATATACAGGGCGGCCATGGCCGTGCTCGCGGTCTCCGGGGTAGCCCAGATGCCCGTGTTCAAGCGCTACGGCATCGCCTCCATCCCCGGATTGGGTTGGACCGCCGACTATTTCTTCACCCACCGCCTGCACTACGGCGCAGCTGCGCTGCTGCTGTTCTGGCTGGCCCGGAGGCTCTTGCTTGGCGGCCCCGCCGCCCTGGGGCGCGCCCGTCTGGCGCTGCTCGGGGCGCTGGTGCTCACCGGGGCCATCCGGGTGCTCAAGAACCTGCCGGAGGTGGATTTCTCCCCGCTGACGGTCATGCTGGTGGACTGGACGCACCTCGCGGCGGCCATGGCCATCGGGTTGGCCGCGCTGGCCGTGCTCGCCAAAAGACGCGCCGGTGCGCGTGCACCCATAAACCGCCTATAAACGGGAGGTAAGGTCATGAAAGCTTTGCGGCTGCTCGCGGGGTTGCTTCTGGCACTGGCGGCGTCGTCCGCCTGGGCCGGGAGCTGCCCGCCGTTCATGCTCCGTGCCGAGGACGGCTCGGTCATCAACCCTGTAACCGGCCAGAACGCGGACAAGCCCATATCCACGCGCCAGACCTGCGGCGCGGAGGGCTGCCACGATTACGCGGCCATCACCAAGGGCTACCACTTCCAGCAGGGCTGGGACGTGATCCGCGACGATTTCAGCAAGGACAAGCCCTGGGTGCTCTCCCCGGGCATGATGGGCAAATTCTGACCCCCGTCCTTTCGCCAGTTGGCGAAAAAGAGCAACGACAACCCCGACCAGATCGACATGACCCCCTTCATGTTCGCGGCGGCCGGAGAGAAGGACGCCAAGAACATGGGCGTCCCAGGCTGCGGCGGCTGCCACCCGGGCGGCGGCGGCCTGGAGTTCGACCGCGACGGCAAGCGCTACGACGCCCGCCTCAAGGAGGACCCCAAGCTGGCCTCCACCCTGGACGGCGACTATTTCAAGAGCCAGTGGGACAAGACAGGCGTGGTGGAGGCCGACTGCTTCATCTGCCACCTGCCCAACTACGACTCCAAGGAGCGCAACAAGCAGCTCAAGAAGCTCAACTTCCGCTGGGCCGCCACGGCCGCCTCGGGCATCGGGCAGGTGGAAGGCTTCGTGGACGAGGGCAAACAGCCCACGGTCAGCTACAACCTGCGCTTCTTCAACCAGGACGGCAAGATAGCCCTGAACTTCCCGGCGGAGCCCCCCAGCGAGAACTGCGTGTTCTGCCACGGCATGTCGGACATGAAGAAGCGCGGCTTCTCCTGGAACGACCGCGTGAACCACGACGTGCACAACATGCGCGGCATGTCCTGCGTGAGCTGCCACCCCTCGGACAAGAACCACAACTTCGCCAAGGGGCAGGAGAACGTCTCCACCGTGCGGGACGACCTGGACAACACCATCAAGAAGTGTGCGGACTGCCACAACACGGGCTACATGGGCGCGCCGAGGCCCGAGCACGCCACCATCCGCCCCAGCCACCTGGAGAAGCTGGCCTGCGAAACCTGCCATATCCCGGCCATCAACCGGGCGGCGGGCGAAGGCTTCGACGTCACCAGCGGGGCCATGGTCAACTACCCCAAGGTCGGGGCCAAGGGCATGGGTGCCGAGTTCAAGTGGGAGCCGCGCTACCAGTTGCTCAAGCGCGGGCAGATATCGCCCGTGAACCCGCTGCTGGTGGTCACCTGGACGAACCGCGACGCGGACGGAACCTACACGCCGCTGTTCATGCGCGAGATCAAGAAGGCCTACGATCAGATCGCGCCCAAGCTGCAGGCCAAGAACCCGGCCAAGCCGGAGCTGCACACCCCCGAACAGATCGGGCTGATGCTCACCGCCCTGAACGAGACGCTCAAGGGCAACAAGCGCTTCAAGGCCGTGGCCCCGGTCTACCACAAGGGCGGCGAGATCCACGAACTCGGCCCCGACGGCAAGGTCGTCACCCGCAAGGACGACACCTGGGTGGGCCATGTGGAGGGCTTCAACATCAACCACAACGTGGCCCCGGCCAAGCTGGCCCTGGGCGCGAACGGCTGCTCGGATTGCCACTCGGACAAGGCCAACATGTTCATGGGCCGCCAGGTGGCGGACATGTTCGGGCCGGACGGCAAGCCCGTCTACACGGACAACGCCCGGCTGTTGGGCGTGAGCCGCGCCGCGTTCGGCATCAACGCCTTCTACCAGGCGGCGGTGGTGCCCTACGGCAGTTGGGTCATCCTGCTGGTGGGCTTCCTGCTGACCCTGCACTACACCGGGCAGGGGCCAAAAGGCCTGGACGCCCGCTGCGAGCCCGGCGAGATCGAGCGCTTCAGTCTGTCAGAGCGCTGGACGCACCTGCTGCGCATGCTGGCCTTCCTGGCGCTGGCGGCCACGGGCTACGTGTTCTTCACCAGCAACGCCACCCTGGCCAAGGCCCTGTTCGGCTCATACAAGGCTGCAGTGGTCTGGCACTGGGTTGCTGGCCTGGTGTTCACCGCCGCCGGGCTGTACGCGGCGGTGCTCTGGGCGCGCGACGCGGTGTTCACAAGCTACGACCGCACCTGGTTCGCCCTGCGCGGCGGCTACCTGGGCCGCAAGGCGGAGAGCGGGCACGCCCCGGCAGGACGGCTCAACGCCGGGCAGAAGGTGTTCTTCTGGCTGAGCCTGGCCCTGACGCTGGTCATGGCGGCCACGGGCATCCCGCTGATCTGGAAGCAGGGCCTCCCGGCCTCCACGGCGCTGGTGCTGGCCACCATCCACGGCGTGGGCGGCGTGCTCTTCGTGGCCGTGGCCCTGGCCCACGCCTACCTGGGCACCGTGGCCAACCCCGGCACCTGGCGGGCGCTGGTGGACGGCAAGGTGAGCCGGGCCTGGGCAGCCGAGCACCACAGCGAATGGTTCAAGAAGCACTTTAAGAAATAGCGCCGCTCGGGCGCGGATGAAAAAAGAGGGGGCTTAGGCCCCCTCTTTTTCGTGACATCGAAACTGGGTGAAATATCAGCCCTGATGGGAGGCTGCCGTAGCGCGGGATTATGCTCAGCCGAAGTGGTCGAACCCCTTGTTCAGCAGGGGCCGCTCGTTAAGGGTGATACCCTTGCCCTCCACGGCCTGGCCGATGGGCCACATGTCCGGCATGCGGCCGTAGAGCTCAAGGAACATGCTGCGGTGGCAGGCCCCGAGCAGGGCGTAATCCTCCCCGCCGATGACGGCCAGTTCGGCGGGGTCGCGCCCTATGTCGCGGGCGTGGCGGATCACCTCGGCGTGGAGCATGTCCTCGGGGATGGAGAGCTCAGCGCCCAGGCCCTCGGGCAGGAAGCGCGGCAGGTCGCGCGCCAGGCCGTCGGAGACGTCCATGAGCCCGCGCACGCCCCTGTATCCCGAAAGTTCCAGCCCCTGGGCCAGCTTGGCCTCGGGGCGCAGGTGCGCGGCCACGGCGTCGGGCCAGCTGCCTGCGCAGGCCGGACCTTCCGACTCCAGCCGGGAGAGGCCCACGGCGGCCAGACCCAGATCGCCAACCACGAAGAGCACGTCCCCCGGGTGGCACATCCTGCGCTGAAACAACCTGCCGGATTCACCCGGCTCGCCCCAGGCCGTTATCGAAATGACCATGGAGGAGCAGGCGTTGAGGTCGCCCCCCACCAGGGGGATGCCCGTGCGCCCGGCCAGGGCGGCCATGCCGTCCAGCACGCCCTCCCAGCAGGCGGCCGGGGTGTCCGGCGGCCCGGCCAGGCCCAGGCAGAAGCCCACGGGCTTGGCGCCCATGGCCGCGATGTCCGAGAGGTTCACGGCCAGGGCCTTGTGCCCGGCGTCCTGGGGCGAGAAGTAGGCCCGGCGGAAGTGCACGTTCTCCACGAACATGTCGCAGGTCATGACCATGGTCTCCGGGCAGGCCAGCACGGCGCAGTCGTCGCCGCGCCCCACGGTCATGTGCGGATGAACGTTGGGGAAGCGGGCCGAGATGGCCTCCAGGAAGTGGTCTTCGCTCGTGAAGGGGGAAGTTTTCATGTCCGCCTGAGGTAGCCCACCCAGAGTCCGGCGGCAAGCCCGGCGGTGAGCACGGCCTCCGTGCAGACCGTGGCCAGGGCCGAGCCCTCCGCTCCCAGGAAGGGGATGAGCGCCACGTTGAGCGCCACGTTGGCCAGGGCCGTGGCGATGGTCACGCGGGCGTAGAAGCCCTCGCGGCCCACGGCCACCAGGGCCTGGGTGAGCACGCCATTGGGCAGGATGAACAGCAGCGAGGGCAGCAGCCACAGGCACAGGGTCTGGGCGTGCGCGTAGCGCTCCCCGAAGGCCAGGTGGATGATCCAAGGGCCGAGCCACATGGCCAGGGCAGTGCCGCACACGGCCAGGGCGCACATCACGGCCAGCATGATGCGCAGCGAGCGCCGGAACTGCCCCGGCTGGTTCAGGCCCACGCGCAGCTTGCGGAAGAACAGGTGCGTCAGGGGGGTGCAGAACATCACAGCCGCCTCGATGAGCCTGTAGGCCGCCGCGTACTGGCCCACGGCGGCTTGGTCGCCGCCAAGTTGGGTGAGCAGGATGATGTCGGACTTGAAGTAGATGGTGGTGGCAGCGCTGATGAGCAGGAACGAGCCGCAGCTGCGGTAGAGCGTGGGCTCGATACGCAGGGCCGGGAGCACCCGGGCGGGCGCGGCCTGGGGCAGGGCCAGGGCGGCGGCCTGTCCGGCCAGCCACCCGGCGAAGATGGCCGCCGGGCCGGGCGAGGGCAGGCACAGGGCCAGGCCCACGCCCGCGCAGGTGAGCGTGCGCACGCACATGCGCCAGAGGGCCTCGCGCTCGAACAGCCCGTGCCCCTTCAGCTCCGCCGAAACGTAATTCCCGGCGGAGAACAGGGCGTAATACGCCAGGGCCAGGTACATGGCCTGCTTGTCGCGCAGGGGCAGGGCCAGCACCAGCAGCGCGCCCGCCAGGGTGACCAGCCCGGCGTGGCCCAGGGCTTGGCGCATGAGCGGAGTTTTGTGCGTAAGCCCCTGCGTGGGGTGGGCGGACTCGCGGAAGATCAGGGTGGAGAAACCGCCGTCCTGCAGGATGGCGAACAGCGAGGCGATTGTGAGGATGTAACTGTAGCCGCCGAAGGCCTCCGGCCCCAGGAAGCGGCCCAGGGCGAAGGAGAGCAGGGTGGAGAGCACCGCGTTGTAGAGCGTGGCCCCCCACTGCCCGGCCAGGGCCGAGGCGAAACGCCTGGCAGCGCTCACGGGGCGGCCTTTCCGGGGCGGAGCAGGCAGTCCACGGCGGCGGGCAGGTCAACGGCCAGGGCGGTGGGGCGGCCCTCGGCTCCGGCTTGAGCGCCGGGTTCGAGGCGCAGCCAGCCCGAGGCCGGTTCCGGCAACTGCAACTGTCCAGCGAAACGCCTGCCGTGCCCGGTGAGCACCAGCACGGATTCAGCCAGCCCGCAGGCCAGCCCGAAGGCCACGTCCGAGGCGTTGTCCCCGATCATGGCCGTTTCGGCGGCGTCCAGCCCGAAGCGGTCCCGCAACTCGCACCACATGCCCTGAGCGGGCTTGCGGCAGCCGCAGGATTCCTGCGGCGCGTGGGGGCAGTGGGCCACGGCCTCGAAGGCCACGCCGTAGGGGGCCAGCAGCTCCGCCAGCCGGGTCTGCACGGCCTGGAAGTCCTCCAGGGCGTAGTAGCCGCGCCCGATGCCGGACTGGTTGGTGACCACGAACAGCCGCGCACCGGCGGCGGTCAGCCGGGCCAGGGCCTCGCCCGCGCCGGGCACCAGTTCCACCTGGGCCGGGTCGTGCAGGTAGTGCTTCTCCACGATGATGGTGCCGTCGCGGTCGACGAGAACGTTCTTTGGCGGCATCACGGCGTTCTCCCGGGCATGGGCGTGAGGGCGCGCCGGGTCGGGGGGGATATGTTCATGTCGGAAATGGATCTCAAGCAAGTGCCTTTCATGTGGGATGCCCCAGGCAGTTATAGGAAGCGGGGCCGCGCTTCAAGCCCCGCGCCCGGCCACCGCTCAGGCCCTGCCTGTGTTGAGCCGGTTCCGGCCCAAGGCACCGCGCGACGCGGACCCGGCATGCGGATTGAAATCAGGCCAGTGGTTCGGCAAGCCCGGCGCGATCCGCGCTCAGGCCCGCTTCAGTCGATGACCCCGGCGGCCAGCACGCGCCCTGAGGCGTCGTACAGCGCGGCGGTCTGCCCCGGCGCGGGCCTGGGGATGTGGGTGTGGAAGCGCAGGTGCAGCCGCCCGCCCCGCAGTTCAGCATCCACGGGGCGCGGGCGCTGGCGGTAGCAGGTCTGGGCCAGGGTGTCCGCCGGCCAGTCCTGCGGGGGCACCAGCACGTTGGCCTGGGCGGTGGAGCACTCCAGCACATCCAAAGCCGCCTTGGGTCCCGCGATCAGGGCGTTGTCCCGCGCGCGTTTCTCCAGCACGTAGAGCGGCTCGCTCCAGGCCACGCCCAGGCCCTTGCGCTGGCCGATAGTGAGGCGCCACAGGCCCTGGTGCGTGCCCACGCGCCTGCCGTCCTGCAGCAGGATGGGGCCGGGGCCGGGAAGCCTGGCGCCCTGGGCCTCCAGGAAGGCGCGGTAGTCGTCGCCGGGGATGAAGCAGACCTCCTGGCTCTCGCGGGGCAGGGGCGGGGCCAGGCCGCGCCTGGCCAACTCGGCGGGCACATCGGCCTTGCGCCAGCCGCCCAGGGGGAACACCGCCCGGGCCAGGGACGTCGCGGGCACCAGGGAGAGGAAATAGCTCTGGTCCTTCACGGGGTCCGCCCCGCGCAGCAGCTCTCCCGCCTCGCCCAGCCGGGCGTAATGGCCGGTGGCTATGCGCCCGGCCCCCAGCAGGGCCGCGTGCTCCGCAAGCAGCCCAAACTTCAAGTCACGGTTGCAACCTGCGCAGGGATTGGGAGTGTTTCCGGCTATGTAGGCAGCAACGAAAGGCTCGACCACCTTCTCCCGGAACTCCCCTGAGAGGTCCACCGCCTCGAAGGCCACGCCCAGGGCCGCGCACTGGCGGGCCAGGGCCTCGGCCAGGGCCAGTTGCGCAGCGTCAGGCGGCAGGAAGTGGGCGTGCAGGGCCAGCACGCCCGGCTCACGGTCGCGCAACAGCGCCAGGGCCAGCAGGCTGTCCATGCCGCCGGATACGGCCACGGCGATAGTCATGCCAAAACTCTCATGGTGTTTGCTTCCGGAGGCACTCGTAACAGGAGCGGGGCCGCTTGTTAACCACCCTTCCGGGATTGCCGACGGGCCGTGTCGGAAATGCGTGACATTGGGATCGCTTGCATCGTATCCTGGCAGTGCATTCTCCCGGTTCAACCCTATCGCGAGGTTTCCAGCCGATGAAAGTGACCCTCAACTACGGGAAGACAGGTTACGAACTGGCGTT
>JBKICO010000151.1:0-2806 GCA_046567065.1 Acidobacteriota bacterium | reverse complement strand
GGCCTGCTTTCGAGCAGGCTGAACGACGAGATCAACTGCTGCGACGAGGCGGTGTACGGACCCCACTACTATGACAGGCTCGAGGGGCGCGTGCGCGAAGCCCTGAAAGAGCTCCTCTAGGCCCCGCCAAAGCCCTCCAGCCGGCAGTGCGCCCCGCCGCATCCCTGAGCAGGCGCGGAAGGCCGAAGAGGCCCTGAACCACGCGCCAACCGGCGGGAGCACCTGCTCCCGGCGTCCTTCTCAACCATCACCCGCCAGACATCCCCCCCCAGGCAGGAGCGGAAGGAAAAGGCCACCCTGGCGTTTCGGGGGCGCCGCCGGGCATTGCCTCGTCAACGCCCGGAGAGGGAGCAAGCACGACATTCAAGGCCGGTGTGGCGGTCCAAAAACAAGGGGCCGCCCGCCAAGCCTGGCGGACGGCCCCCCGTCTCGAAGTTCGCTGCGGGATGGCTCGTGGGCGGTTCAGTCCTGCATCTCGCGGATCACGGAATCGATGGCTTTGGCCAGTTCCGCCACGCCCTCGGTGGCCCGGGCCAGCTCCCGCATGATGGAGCTGTTCTCGTCGGCGATGCGGTTCACGTCGTCCACGGAGCGGGTGATCTCCTCCGACGCGGAGGACTGCTGCTCCGCCGCGGTGGCGATGGAGCGGATCATGTCGGCGGTGCTCACGGAAACGGCCACGATGCTCGCCAAGGCCTCGCCAGCCTTGTTCACCATGTCCGCCCCGGTTTCGATGTCGCGCCCAGCCGACTCCATCATGTCGATGTTCACGCTGGTGGCGTTCTGGATGCCCACGATGGCGGCGTTGACCTCCCCGGTGGCGTGCATGGTCTTTTCCGCCAGCTTGCGCACCTCGTCGGCCACCACGGCGAAGCCGCGCCCGGCGTCGCCCGCGCGGGCGGCCTCGATGGCGGCGTTGAGGGCCAGCAGGTTGGTCTGGTCGGCGATGTCGTTGATGATGTTCATCACGCTGCCCACGCTTGCCACCTGATCCCCCAGGGCGTGCAGGCTGTGCCTGATGGCCTCGGCCTGCTCCCGGACCCCCATGATGGAGGCGATGGAACTGCTGGCGATGGCCTGGCCCTCTTCGGCTTTCTGCCGGGCGCTGTCCGCGCTGCCGGAGGCGTCGCCGGAGTTGCGCGCCACCTCAAGGATGGAGGCGTTCATCTCCTCCACGGCGGTGGCCGTCTCCTGGATGCGCTCGCGCTGCAAGCCGGAACCGGCGCTGGCCCCCTCGATCTGCTCCGAGAGCAGCCGCGCGGACGAGGCCAGGCCGTTGGCGATCTGCCCGGCGCGCTGGGCGGCGTGGGCCAGGGTCTCGTGCTGCTGGCTGATGCGCTCCTGCTGCAGGTGCAACTCCGTAATGTCCTCCCAGAACATGATGGAGCCGAGGATTTCGCCGTCCATGTCGAAGAACGGGGTGGTCACCACGTTGGCGTGGACCACCTTGCCGGACGGGCAGACCCGCTCCCGCTTGCCGCGAAACTCCCGGCGCTCCTCGATGGCCTGGTCGGCGATGGTGAAGCGGTTCTCGTCGTTCCAGAAGAAGACGCCGGGCCTTTGGCCGATGTAGGTCTCCGGGGTTCCGTCCTTCTCCAGCAGGTCGCAGATCAAGGTGTTGAGCCACAGCACATTGTGGTCGGGCCCCACCAGCACGCAGGGGGTCGGGATGGCCTTCAGCACACCGCCGGAGAAGCCGAGCTTGTTCTTGAGGTCCGCCACCATCCTGCCCAAGCTCTGGGCCAGGGTGGCCAGTTCGTCCTGCCCGGTGACAGCGAAGTTCACGGAAAAATCGCCGTCCGCCACGCGCGAACAGCCGTGCGCGATGGCCGTCACCTTGGAGACCAGCAGCCTCCTGATGGCGTAGACGCAGGCGCCCACCAGCAGCACCAGCCCGGCCAGGCCCACCAGGGCGGCGGTCAAAATGTGGGAGTCGGCCTCCCGCCATTCGGCGGAGACGTCGTTCAGCAGCACGATCTGTCCCAAAATGGGCTGGCTCGACCCGTGGCAGTGGTGGCAGCGTTCGGCGTTGGGGATGCTGATGATCCGGGCGCTCCGTTTGCCGCCCTCCTCCGCCATGAGCGATGTCTTGACCGGGGACGCGAGGGCGCGCTTGACCTCGGCAAGCAGCGCCGGGTCCGAGAGCACGGCCGCGATATCCTTGCGGACCGCAGGGGCGTCGGTGGCGTAGGTCACATTGCCCTGGAAGTTGGTCATATAGGCCGTTATCCGCGGAAATTTCTCCCTTATTGCTGAGAACTCCCCGGCGGTGGAGGCGTTGTCGCCCACGACCATGGGCTTGGCGATGTCCATGAAGACGAGATCGGCCAGCTCCTCGGAGGCGGACTCGATGGAGTGGCGCAGCATGCTCTTTTGCGAGAACGCGTTGAAAACGATGATGACGCCGAAAACGGCCAGGGATATCGAAGCGACGAGAAAAGCGATCTTTGCGTTAATCGACTTTGCGAGAAACATACGGACTCCACATGGGGTCAAAATGCACAGATGCCTGAGCGGCCCACGAGATGGATGTGGAAAAAGCGCTCCGGTAACCGCCCTGCGCGTAGCCGATGGCCTTCGCGCGGACGGCGCGGAAAGCTAATGCGCCCCGGACGCCACGAGAGGTTTGAACTTGAAGTCCGACACGCGCTGCGAGTTGTGGCAGACGACGCAATCGGAGAGCTGGGGCTTGGGTTTTATCAGCTTGGGGTCGCTGCTCGCGGCATGCGCGGAGCCAGGCCCGTGGCAGGTTTCGCAGCCTACGTCCGCCAGGGCGGGGGTGTTGTCCTTGCTCACGAAGCCGCCG
>JBKICO010000150.1:0-3754 GCA_046567065.1 Acidobacteriota bacterium | reverse complement strand
CACGCGCCCCTCGAGCCTGTCATAGTAGTGGGGTCCGTACACCGCCTCGTCGCCGCAGTTGATCTCGTCGTTCAGCCTGCTCGAAAGCAGGCCGTAGACCTCCCATATGTCACGGGCCATGGACAGGAAGACCTCCTGTGAGCGGACCGCCGGTTGATCCTGCTGGCCCAGCAATTCGAGCAACTGGGCCACGGGCGCGAGTTTGCCCAGATACGATATGTCCCTGTCCGTGATCATGTCCAATCCTGCCGTATGTGCATCGCTCAGACCGCAATACCCTATGCGGTGGTAGTAATATTAAATACTATATTCGTCAAGTGTACAAAATGCCATGATGCATAATGTCAGGCTGGTGAAATGGAAAAGGCCCGGTTGCCCGGGCCTTTGCTGTGAGTCGGCGTGCTTGTGGAGGGCTACATTCCGAGGGCGGCGGAAGAGCCGCCCCCGCGCATGCCCGCGATGACCCGCTGCAGCCTGCCCGCCTGGTTGGCCAGGTCGGCCACGGCGTCGGCCGAGTGCGCCATGGTTTGGGCGGTCTCCTCGGAGATGCGGTTGATGTCCGCCACGGAGGAGTTGATCTCGCCGCTGGCGGCGGACTGCTGCTCGGCGGCCGTGGCGATGTTGTGCACTTCGAGCGAGGTGGTGTCTGCCAGGTGCACGATCTCTTCCAGGGAGTCCCCCGAGGTCTCCGCCAGCCTGGTCACCTTTTCGATGAACTGGGCGGTGGCGTCCACGTTGGCCATGTTCTCCTTGGCTTCGGTCTGGATGCCGGTGATGGAGGATTCCACCTCATGGGTGGCCGCCATGGTCTTCTCCGCCAGTTTGCGCACCTCGTCGGCCACCACGGCGAAGCCGCGCCCGGCGTCGCCCGCGCGGGCGGCCTCGATGGCGGCGTTGAGGGCCAGGAGGTTGGTCTGGTCGGCGATGTCGGTGATCACGTTCAGGATGCGCCCGATGCTCAGGGCGCGATCCTCCAGGGAGGCCATGCGGTCCTTGAGGGAAAGGGCCTGCGCGCGGACCTGCTCCATGGAGGCGATGACCTCCTTGACCACGCCCATGCCTTCCTGGGCCTTGGTCCTGGCCGAGTCGGAACGCTGGGCTGCGGCCTGGGCGTTGCGGGCCACCTCGGTGACGGTGGCGTTCATCTCCTCCATGGCGGTGGCAGTCTCCGCGGCCCGGCCGCGCTGCATGTCCGCGCCGCGCGCGGCTTGCTCCACCTGGGCGGAGAGCTCCTCGCTGGCGGAGGAGACGGCTTCGGCCACCATCTCCGCGTCGGAGGCCGTCTGGAGGAGCTGCTCCTTCTGGCTGGCGATGAGCTCCTCCTGCTCCTTGATGGCGGTGAGGTCCATCCAGACGGAGATGGTGCCCAAAGTGTTGCCCTGCTCGTCGGAGAAGGGCGCGGAGGAGATGCGGGCATGCCGCTTGGAGCCCTTGTGGGTGGTGAAATCCATTTCCGTGGTCAGGGTGCGCCCTTCGCGCAGGGCCTTCGTGGAGAGCGTCTCGCGCTTGGAGTCGCCCCAGATGTAGCTGCCGGAGGTCTGCCCGTTGTAGTCCTCCGGTTTGCCCCCGCGTTCGATCAGGTCCAGCATGAGCTGGTTGGTGAAGAGGGTGGTGTCCTCCTTCGAGAAGACGGAGCAGGGCACGGTGAAGCCCTTGAGCACGCCGTTGGCGAAGGAAATCTCCTCCTTGATCTTGCAGAGCATGTCCAGGATGGCTTTCTGGAGCTTGCCGAGCTCGTCCTGGCTGTCCACCTCCACGCAGGCGGAGAGGTTGCCCGCCGCGACGCTCTCGGCGAGCTGCTGGGTCGCCCGCAGCCGCCGGGTGATGCGCCGGGGCAGCAGCAGGGCCGCGCCCAGGCCAACGATGATGACCACGGCGGAAAGTACGAGCACCTTGTATTCGCCCTTTTGGGCGTCATTCACCACCTTGGAGCTGTTCTGCAGCCCGTGGGCCTGGGTCAGCTCCGTGAGCTTGTCCAGGCTGTCCATGGCATCGTTGAAGCGCTTGGAGGAGTCGCCGGCCATCAGCAGGGAGGCTTCCTCCTTCTTGCCGGAAGTGGCCAGTTGGACCACCTTCTCGCTGACGGGCAGGAATTCCTTCCACTTGGCGGAGAACTGGCGCAGCAGGTCAGTGCAGTCCTTGGTGAGGGCCAGCTTGCCCAGCTTGGCCTCGGCTCCCTCCAGGGCCTGCTTGGCCTTGCTGATCCTGCCCATGGCCTTGGAACGCTCGGCATCGGTGTCGGAGAGGATATAGCGGAATTCGGCCCGCCGGAAGTCGTTGGCGGCGTTGCTCATGTCGGCGCTGACCGCCATGGCCGGGGACCACACGGCCGCCACTTCACCGGAATCGTCGCTGATTCCCGAAAGAACGTAATGGCTGCTGACGACGATGACGAGCGTGAGGGCCACCAGACTGAGAAAGCCCGATACGAGTTTGGAAAAAATGCTCAAGTCGCGGAAAAGGTTCATAGCCCCCCCATTTTCATAGGCCATCAGAATAGGAGCAGCCCCCAGGCCGTGTGCTTCTCCTATCCAGGGCCGTTGATGAAAACAAGTGAAATAATTCACCGGGTATGTGCCATATGTCTGATTTTCTTTGAGAGTTGAGATGTGACTGGTGCGCGGACAGTATCGCAACGCATATGAAGATGCTGGCGAATATGCACAAAGTTACGGGCCGGTGACAAGTACAGTGCCGTATGCATCAAGGCAGCCCCTTGATGCTGTGCCGGCGGGCAGTGCTGTTGTTGCGCGATCGGGAGCTTGATAATGAAAAACCGGCCGGATTGCTCCGGCCGGTTTCATGTTCGAATAGTACCCGGCGAGTCTGTTTTCCTGGCAGATAGCTTGCTCGGCTATACCTCGAAGAGCATTTCCAGATCGTTTCTGGTCAGGCTCTTCCAGGCGTCCTGGCCGGGGATGATGGCCTCGGCCACGCCCTTCTTCATATCCTGGAGCTTCAATATCTTTTCTTCCACCGTGTTGGAACAGATGAGCTTGTAGGCGAACACCTGCCGCTTCTGGCCGATACGGTGGGTCCGGTCGGTGGCCTGGTTCTCCACGGCGGGGTTCCACCAGGGGTCGTAGTGGATAACGTAGTCCGCGCTGGTCAGGTTCAGGCCGGTGCCGCCAGCCTTGAGCGAGATGAGGAAGATGGGGATCTCCGGCGTGTTGTTGAAGCGGTCCACCTGCTCGAAGCGGTCCTTGCTGGAGCCGTCCAGGTAGGCGAAGGGCGTCTGGTTGATCTGCAGCCAACTGCGTATGATGTGCAGCATCTGCACGAACTGCGAGAACACCAGCACCTTGTGGCCTTCCTCCACGATGTCGGTGACCAGGTCCTTGAAGGTGTCGAACTTGCCGGAGGGCAGGTTGGTGTTCACGCCGGGCATGTCCAGCTTGAGGAGCCTGGGGTGGCAGCAAATCTGGCGCAGCTTGAGCAGGGCGTCCAGGATGGACATCTGGGACTTGGCCATGCCCTTTTCGTCCACGTCCTTGAGCACCTGGTCGCGCAGCTTCTTGGCCAGGGCCGAGTAGAGCTCGGCCTGCTCCTCGATGAGGGCGCAGTACTGGACGTTCTCCACCTTGGGCGGCAGGTCCTTGGCCACCTCGGACTTGGTCCTGCGCAGGATGAAGGGCTTAACGCGGCCGCGCAGGTAGTCCAGCGTTTCCTCGTCGCCATCCTTGATGGGCTTCACGATCCCGCGCTGGAAGGAGTTCTGGCTGCCCAGGAAGCCCGGCATCAGGAACTCGAAGAG
>JBKICO010000149.1:0-2797 GCA_046567065.1 Acidobacteriota bacterium | reverse complement strand
CATGCCAATGAGCTCGCCCTGGTGCACGAGCGGCAGCAGGAGCCTCTGCTCCCCGCGCAGGAACTCCGGCTCGCCCGAGGCGGGTCCGGACCCCGGCGGCGGGAAGTACAAACTGTAGGACTTGAAGCCCACGAAGGCCTGGAGGGCGTCCTTGAGTGCGTGTTCGCTGCCGATGAGGTCCTGCCGGGTGAGACGGGCGCCCGCGAGGGGCTGAGCGGGGATGTTCTGGCGCATGGGCATACATATAGGTCAGCCCGGCCGGTGACAAGCGCGGGCATAGGGAGAGAGCGTGCCCGGCGGTGCGCGGCTTGCCCGGGGCCGTGGCATGGGCTATATGCCAGGGCGGAGCATACGTCATGGAACACAACCCCGTACTCGAAGCCATCCGCAGCCGGCGCAGCATCCGGCGCTACAAGGCCGAGGCCGTGCCGAGGGATGTCCTGCTGGCCGTTCTGGAGGCTGGGCGCTGGGCTCCGAGCGGGCTCAACAACCAGCCCTGGCGCTTCCTGGTGGTGCAGGCTGGCGACCCCCGGCAGGAGGCCCTGGCCGCCCACACCAAGTATTCCCACATCGTCCGCCAGGCGGCGGCGCTGTTCTGCGTCTTCCTGGACCGCGAGATCGTCTACAACCGCGCCAAGGACCTGCAGGGCGTCGGCGCCTGCCTGCAGAACATGCTCCTGGCCGCCCACGCCCAGGGCCTAGGCGCGGTCTGGCTGGGCGAGATCATCAACCAGGAGCCCCGCGTCACCGAAGCGCTCGGGCTGGACGCGCAACGCCTGGAGCTCATGGCCGTGCTGGCCGCGGGCTGGCCGGACCAGAAGGGCTCCTCGGACCGCAAACCCCTGGAGGAGCTCCTGCTGGAGCCTCTGCCTTAGCAGCCTGTTGAAAATTCCTCGCTGGCTGCGTTGCTTCGAAAAAGTCAAACCCTCACGTATGCCAAATACGCTTCGGCCTTGACTTTTTCTCGCGCCTTGCCACCGAGGTTTTTGAACAGGCTGCCAAAGAGGGCATTTCAAGAGATAACTAAAGGATTTTCATGAACATCGAGACGTTCGCCATCGGCCCCCTGGAGACCAACAGCTACCTGGCCTGGGAAGGCTCCCTGGCCGTGGCCGTGGACGTGGGCGGCGACCCCAAGCCCATGCTGGCCAGCCTGGCCCGCAACAAGCTCACGCTCACGCACATCCTGCTCACGCACGTGCACTTCGACCACACCTACGGGGTGAGCGCCCTGCATGAGGCCACCGGGGCCAAGGTGCTGGCGGGCGAAGGCAGCGACGAGCTCATGCGCACCGAATTGGGGCGCGGCGGGTTCATGGGCCTGCCCCCCGTGCGCGATTACAGCTACGAGACCATCGGGGAGGGCGAATTCGAGGCCCTGGGCCAGGTCTGCCGGGCGCTTTCGACCCCGGGCCACGCCCCGGGCAGCCTGTGCTTCCACTTCCCGGCGGCGGGCGTGGCCTTCGTGGGCGACCTCGTGTTCTACCGCTCCGTTGGACGCTCGGATTTCCCCGGCGGCAGCCACGACGTGCTGGTGGACAGCGTGCGCCGCAAGGTCTTCACCATGCCCGGCAGCACGGTGCTCTACCCGGGCCACGGCCCCGAGACCACAGTTGACGGCGAGCGCCTGCACAACCCCTATTTCAGCGATTTCGCCAGGTAGGCTATGGCCGCCCCCGCCGCCGAAGCGCTCGTCCTGGCCTGCGGCCCCCGGCCCGGGGGCAACAGCGACCGCATGGCGGAACTGCTGGCCCGGGGACTGGCGGAGGCCGGGGTTCCGGCGCGCCTGCTGCACTTGCGCGACGCGGGGCCGCTTCCCTGCGTGGGCTGCCAGGGCTGCTCCCGCGATGCGGGCTTCGCCTGCCCGCTCATGGACCAGGACGGCGCGGAAGGGGTGTTCGAGCGCATCAAGGCCGCGCCGCTGCTGTTTTTCGCCTCGCCGATCTATTTCTATCACCTTCCGGGGGAGTTCAAGGGCTTCATCGACCGCTCCCAGCGCCACTATGAAGCCTGGGCCGCGGGCGACCCGGCCCTGCGCTCCCTGCCGCCGCGCACGGCCCACGCCTGCCTGGTGGCCGGGCGGCCGCGCGGGGAGAAGCTCTTCGACGGGGCGCTGCTCACGCTCAAGTATTTCCTGCGCACCTTCAACGTGCGCCTGGGCGAGCCGCTGACGCTCCTGGGCCTGGACGGCCCGGACGACCTGCGCGGCGACTCCGGCGCGAGCGGACTGGTGCTGGATTTCGCCCGCAGGGTGGCAACCGGCGCGGGCCCGGCCGCGTGAAGGCCTTCGCCGCCCGGTTGCTGGGGGCGGCGCGCGCCCTGGCCGGATGGCGCTGTCCGTGCTGCCTGGCCGCGCGGGAGCGCGAGGGGCTCTGCGCCCGCTGCGCCGGATTGTTGACGCCGCGCGCCAAAGGATACTGCCCGGGCTGCGGGGAACTGACGGCCATCCCCGATCAGGAGCCCACTCTGTGCCTGCGCTGCCGGGAGGCCCCCCGCCCCTGGGACGCCCTGGGCTTCTACGGGGTCTACGGGGGCGCATTGCGGGAGTGCCTGCTGCGCTTCAAGTTCGGGGGCAGCCACTCGGGCCAGGCCCTGCTGACAGGGCTGCTGCATCAGGCCTACGAGCTGCACCGCGCGCGTCCGGGCGGGCTGGACCCGCGCGGGCCGGAGCTGGTCTGCGCGGTGCCCGTGCACTGGCGCAGGCTGGTGACGCGCGGCTTCAACCAGAGCTTCGAGCTGGCCAAGGGCCTGGGCCGCGCACTTGGCGTGCCCGCCCCGGCCGAGGCACTGCGCAAGG
>JBKICO010000148.1:0-3085 GCA_046567065.1 Acidobacteriota bacterium | reverse complement strand
GCCTACATCACCACGGACCAGTCGGACAACCAGATCACCGGCTTCAACCCCGGGGCCATGAAGGTGCAGTCCGGCTTCAGCGTGGAGGGCTTCGACCCCGCCAAGACCATGGGCATCGTGGCCCCCGGCTGCCTGGCGGACATGAAGCATTACAGCGCCCGCTACAAGGAGCTGGGCATCCCCTTCTTCTTCGACCCCGGCCAGAACATCCCCGCCTTCTCCGGCGAGGAACTGGCCGAGATGCTCACCGGCGCGAGCTTCCTGATCACCAACGACTACGAGCTGCAGATGATCATGAACGCCACCGGCCTGAGCAAGGCGGCCATCCTGCACCGGGTGGACACCCTCATCACCACCCTGGCCGAGAACGGCGTGGCCATAAACGAGAAGGGCGTGGAGTACACCGTGCCAGCCGCAACCGTCTCCGCCGTGAAGGACCCCACCGGCGCGGGCGACTCCTTCCGGGCCGGCCTGCTCTGCGGCCTGGCGAACGGCAAGAGCCTGGCCATGGCCGCCCGCATGGGCGCCGTGGCGGCCGCCTACTGCGTGGAGCGGCACGGCACCCAGGAGCACGCCTTCACCCCCGAGGAGTTCTGGGCCCGCTACGAGGCCAACTACGGCAAGGCCGAGGGCTAGCCGGTCCCCAGGGGCCGCTCGCGCGGGCGGCCTGTCCAGAAGCATCCAAGCCGCCGGGCCAACGCCCGGCGGCTTCTTTTTTTCCATGCCTCCGGCGCGGCGATTATTTTCAATTATTGGAATTGAAAATCCCTCTCGATGTGGTATGGGTTGGGTAAGCGTCGGACGGAGTCGTTTACGGCAACATCCAAAAGTCCGGGTCTCTCCGGAGCTGCCCTCGGGGCGGGATTGCACGAAATGCACGGAATGGAAATTTTCAGCACGGATCTCCGCCCCCTCTTCCTGGTCTGGTCGCTCTGCCAGGCGGCCCAGGCCTGCGTGCTGCTTCACGTCTGGAAAATCCACCGCAACTTCCCCCCCGCGCGGGAGTGGGGCGTAGGCGCGCTGCTCTCCGCCCTGGGCCTGGCTCTGCTGGGCCTGCGCGGCTTGGTGCCGCCCTGGTGCTGCGCGGCGGCCGCCAACGGCCTGCTCCTGGCCGGGATGATGGTCTTCAATTTCGGCATCGTGCGCGCAACCGGGGGCAACCCGCCCTGGCGCCGGGGTGCGGCTCTCTGCGCCCTGGCCCTGGGCCTGCTCGTCTGGTTCACCCTGGCTCAGGACGACTACCCCGTGCGGGTGGTCGTCCTGAGCGCGGCGGCGGTGGCCTTCGACCTGCTGGTCATCCGCGCCTGCCTCACCAGCCGGGAGAACACTCTGACCTCCACCCTGCGCCTGATCGCCGCGATCCACGCCCTGCTGGCGGCCTCGGTCGTCTGGCGCGCGGTGGGCGGCGCGATCGCCGGGGCGGACGCCGTCTCCATGCCGACCCTGTCCCAGGCGCAGTTCGTGGTGGCCTCCATCATGGCCTGCGTCGTGCTCACCACCCTGCTCGTGTTGCTGACCTCCCAGCTTTTGCAGAAGGAGGTCAACGCCATGGCCCGCCGGGACCCCCTGACCAAGGCCGCCAACCGCATTGCCCTGGACGAGATCGTGCGCGTGGAGTGGCCGCGCGGGGCGCGCCACCATGACCCGGTCTCCTGCCTGCTGCTGGACGTGGACCACTTCAAGCGCTTCAACGACGAGCACGGCCACCTGGCCGGGGACGCCATGCTCCGCGCCGTCTCGGACGCGGCGCGCGCCCAGTTGCGCACCGAGGACGTCTGGGCGCGCTGGGGCGGCGAAGAGTTCGTGGCCCTGCTGCCCCAGACGGACATCCGCCAGGCCTGCGTCATCGCCCAGCGCTTGCGCCAGGCCGTTGCCGAGGCTTCCATCAAGGGCGGGAACGGCTCCCTGAGCGTCACGGCGAGCATCGGCGCGGCGGAGTGCAACCCGGCCTCTCAGAGCTGGCAGCAGCTGGTGGCCCTGGCCGACCAGGCCCTCTACCTGGCCAAGCGCAGGGGCCGCGACCGCGTTGAAGTGGCCATCGGCGAGGCCCAGGCTCCGCCGGACCTCTTCCCGGACGTGGCCCGCTTCGTGCGCCTGGAGTGGGACAGCGCCCTGGAGTGCGGTGACCCCACGCTGGACGCCCAGCACAAGGAGATTTTCGCCACGGCCAACAAGCTGCTCTCCGCCGTGGCCGTGGAGTGCCCCGAAGGCGAGTGCAAGGCGCTCATCGGCAAGCTCATGGAGCAGATCAGGCGCCATTTCAGCTACGAGGAGATGGTCCTGCGGGCGGCTGGCTACCCCATGGTGGAGGAGCACGCCCGCTCGCACCGTATGCTCGTGCACCAGGCAGGGGAACTGGCCGATCGCTTCGACCGCCGGGAGCTCTCCTCCGGCCAGTTGTTCACCTTCCTGCTCGACGAGGTGGTCTCCCGCCATATGCTCGCCAGCGACCACGAGTACTTCGGCTACCTGGGCAGGGAAATGCGCCAATAGGTGTTGTTGCCCGCTCCGCTTTGAGCGATACTGGCTCCCCGGCCGCCTCCGGCCGGGCCAACCAGCCGCCGGGCGCGCCCTTCGCCGTGGCCCGGGAGCCGCAGGAGCAGGCCATGAGAACAGGCACCGAGGAAAAGACCCCCCTGCGCGTTAACGCCGAGAAGATCCAGGCCTACCTCCGCCAGGCCTTCGGGGAGAGCGCCCGCCTGAGCTGGCTGGGCGAGATCGGCCAGACCGGCACCCAGGGCATGAAGGAGTTCGGCTACGGCAAGCCCCTGCGCATCGAGTTCGCGGTGGAGGGCAGGATGAAGTCCGCCGTGCTCTCCATCATGCGCGGCGACAAATACGGCCACCAGTTCTACTGGGACCGCGCCGCCATCCTGATGTTCCAGCACGAGACCTCCGCGCGCCTGCCGCGCCACGCCCGGTCCCTCGGCCTGGGCTACTTCGACGCCGCCGACCGCATGGTGGGCGTCAAGGAACCCAAGGAATTCTTCATCCTCACCGAACTGCTCGAAGGCGAGGACTACTACCGTCACCTGGAGCGCATCGGCCGCACGGAAGCCACCCCCAAGGACGTGGCCCTGGCGGC
>JBKICO010000147.1:0-5017 GCA_046567065.1 Acidobacteriota bacterium | reverse complement strand
GACGGGGCCGCCTTGAACCGGGCGGCCCCGGGGGCTAGCGGGGCAGTTGCAGCAACTGGGAGACGCCGGTCCAGACGATCTCCATCCCGATGCAGACCAGGATGAAGGCCGAGAGCCGAAGCAGCACGTTGATGCCGTTCTTGCCGAAGATCTGCACGATCCTGCGGGCATAGCGGTAGCAGAGGTACACCGTGGCCGCGACCGCCGCCAGCCCGACCACCGCCGCGCAGCCCAGCAGCACGGACTGGGCCAGCCCCATGTCGCCCAGGGGCCTGCGGCTGCCCAGGGTGATGGCCACCGAAAGCGAGCCCGGACCGATGGTCAGCGGCAGGGTCAGGGGATAGAAGGAGTCCGCCAGCCCCACCTTTCCGCCTGAGGAGTCCGTCCCGTCGTGATCCTTGGGGTGCTCTCCGGCGTGCAGCAGCTTCCAGCCGAAGGCGGTGACCACCGATCCGCCCGCCACGCGCAGCACCGGCATGGTGATGCCGAAGAACTCCAGCACGTGCGAGCCCACGAACAGCGCCGACAGCAGCAGGAAGAACCCGTTGACGGCCACGCGCCGGGCCAGAACGGAGCGCTCCTGCTCGGAGTTGCCCAGGGTCATGCCCAAAAAAATCGGCGCGCCGCCCACGGGGTTCACTATGGGGAACAGGCCTGCGTAGACCAGCAGGAAGGTGTTGATGAAATCGTTCATCAGAGTTCCAGCTCCAAGTAGCGCGCACCTTCGTGGGGGTTCACGCAGTAGGCCGGGATGTCCTTGAAGCCCAGGCTCTCGTAGAGGGCGATGGCCCGGCCCATGGAGGGCAGGGTGTCCAGGCGCATCCGTTTGTAGCCGCGCAGGCGCGCCTCGGCCACGACCCGCTCGGCCATGGCCCTGCCAAGCCCCTGCCCCCTGGCCTGGGGCCGCACGTAGAGGCGCTTCATCTCGCAGGTTTCATCGGGCCCGATTGGCGACGAATACGCCGCCTCCGCCCCAGGGGCGGTGCACAGCGGACCCTCCAGCGGGCGCAGGGCCACGCAGGCCAGCGGCTCATCGCCGTCAACCGCCAGGAGCAGCGCGCCGCGCGGTGGGGCGTAGGCCCCGGGCAGCCCGGCCAGCTCCTGCTCGAAGTTCTGGAAGCACAGGGAGAGCCCGAGGCTGGCGGCGTATTCCACGAAGAGGTTCCTGGCCTGGTCCACGCGGCCGGGGATGCTGGCGTCGAGTATCTCGATCAATCGCGCTGCTCCTTGGAATCCGTGCGTTATTGTTGTAGTTTACAGCCCTGCGATACATCGCGCAATCAGCAACGAACCAGAGGTGCCGATGAAAATCAAGTTCCTGGGAGCGGCGAAGACGGTCACGGGTTCCTGTTACATGATGGAAACCGGAGGGACCCGCTTCGCCGTGGACTGCGGCCTGCACCAGGGCAACCGCGAGATCGAGGCCCGCAACCTGGATTACACGGTCTACCAGCCCCACAAGGTGGATTTCTTCCTCATCACCCACGCCCACATGGACCATTCCGGCCTGCTGCCGCGCATGGTCAAGAACGGCTTCGCGGGCAAGGTCTACCTGACCCCACCCACCAAGGATCTGCTCTGGATCATGCTCCAGGACAGCGCCCACATCCAGGAGATGGAGGCCGAGCAGCAGAACCGCAAGAACGCCCGGCGCGGCGGCAAACCCGCCGAGCCGCTCTACACCCAGTCCGACGCCACGGCCGTGATGCCGCTCATGCGCACGGTGGAATACAACGAGCCCTTCGAGCCCGCCCCGGGCGTGAAGGTAGTCTACCGCGACGCCGGGCACATCCTTGGCTCGGCCTTCATCGAGGTATGGATCACCGAGAACGGCACCACCAACAAGCTCGTCTTCTCGGGCGACCTGGGCAAGCCGGACCAGCTCATCATCAAGGACCCCACCTTCGCCGAGACGGCCAACTACCTCTTCCTGGAGTCCACCTACGGCGACCGCGACCACAAGGACCCGGACACCAGCCTGGAGGAGCTCGCCCAGGCCATCTCCTACTCCTACGCCCACGGCGAGAAGGTCATCATCCCGGCCTTCGCGGTGGAGCGCACGCAGGAGGTGCTCTACTCCCTGCACATGCTCTCCAAGAGCGGCAAGCTCCCCAAGGACATGCCTGTCTTCGTGGACAGCCCCCTGGCCATCCGCGCCACGGAAATATTCCGCCAGCACCCGGAATACATGGAGACGGACATCGGCAAGGGAATGCAGAACGGGGAGGACCCCTTCAGCCTGCCCAACCTGCGCTTCACCCTCACGGCGGACGAATCCCGCTCCATCAACAGTATGGACGGACCCGCCATCGTCATCTCGGCCAGCGGCATGTGCAACGCCGGGCGCATCAAGCACCACCTGCGCCACAACATCTGGCGCAAGGGCGCGAGCATCGTGTTCGTGGGCTACCAGGGGCAGGGCACCCCGGGACGCAAGATCGTGGACGGGGCCAAGACCATCAAGATCATGGGCGAGGACCTGCAAGTCGCCGCCAAGGTCTGGACCATCGGCGGATTTTCGGCCCACGCCGGGCAGAGCCAGATCCTGCAGTGGCTGGGGCACTTCAAGAAGAACGGCATGGAGGTCTTCCTGGTGCACGGCGAGAGCAACGCCATGGTCACCCTGGCGGGGCTCATAGAGTCGCGCTTCGGGTTCACGGTGCACATGCCCGAATACCTTGAGGAATGCATCCTCAAGCCGGGCATCGAGACCGCCGTCACCCTGGACACCGAGCGCGCCATGCCCAAGGTGGACTGGGTCTTCCTGCTGGCCGACACGGAGGCCAAGTTCCAGCTGCTGCGCCAGCGCCTGGACCGCACGGCTGAAAAGCCGTGGGTGGACCAGGTGGAACTGCGCGACAAGCTCCTGGAGGTCAACAAGGACCTCATGGAACTGATCTCGGAGATGTAGCTGAAGAGAGGCCCCCCGGACGGGGGGCCTCTTATTTCATGCGGTAGGTGATGCGGCCGCGGGAGAGGTCGTAGGGGGAGAGCTCCACCTTGACCTTGTCGCCGGGGAGGATGCGGATGTAGAACTTGCGCATCTTGCCGGATATGTGGGCGAGCACTTCGTGCCCGTTCTCGAGTTCAACGCGGAACATGGCGTTGGGCAGTGCTTCCTGGACGGTTCCGTCCACTTCTATGGCGTCTTCTTTCGGCATATGTCGCTCCTGTTGTGTTTGCGAAGCGGCAACCCGTAACCTATTTTTCAACGGGCATCAAGCTGTGCCGCCCGGGCGGCGCTCCGTATCCGGGCTCCGGACGCGCTTTACATCCGCGAGGTATTTGGGCACAGGGCCTGTAACCGGTCCACAACCACCACAGGGAGCCTAAAGCGCGTGTTGACCCCAAAACTGCTTGATAAATATGCCGATGTTCTTATCTGGGGCCTGGAGACGTCCCGCCCCTCCGGCTACCAGCCGGGCGACAACGTGCTCGTGCAGTTCGATCTGGCCGGGCTCAAGCTGGCGGAGGCCCTCTTCGCCAAACTGCTGGCGCGCGGCATCAACGTGATCCCGCGCATGGGCCTGACCTCGCGCATGGAGCTGGATTTCTACACGGCCGCCTCCGAGGCGCAGCTCTCCTTCATCGCCCCGGGCACCCGGGAGCTGTTCGAGAACCTGCACGGCTCGGTCTACATCCTGGCCCCGGACAGCCTGACCCACCTCTCCGGCATCGATCCCAAGCGCATCGCACAGACCGCCATCGCCCGCAAACCCTACCGCGACATCCTGGTGCGCCGCGAAGAAGCCGGAAATTTCGGCTGGACCCTGTGCGTGCACCCCACGGACGAATACGCCCGCTGCGCCGGCCTGACCCGCAAGGAGTTCGCCGAGCAGGTCATCAAGGCCTGCCACCTGCGCGCGGCCGACCCCGTGAAGGAGTGGAAGAAGATCTTCGAAGAGGCCATGGTGATCAAGAACTGGCTCAACGCCCTGCCGGTTGAGTCGTTCCATGTCGAATCCGCCAACGTGGACCTGGTGGTGACCCCCGGCCTGCACAGGCGCTTCAAAGGCATCTCCGGGCACAACATCCCCAGCTTCGAGCTGTTCCTCTCGCCGGATTGGCGCGGCACCGAGGGCGTCTACTACGCGGACCAGCCCTCCTACCGCAACGGCAACCTGGTGCGCGGCGTGCGCCTGGTGTTCCGCAAGGGCGAGGTGGCCGAGGTCAGCGCGGAGGAGGGCGAGGAGTTCGTGCGCAAGCAGGTTGATATGGATGGCGGCTCCAACAAGCTGGGCGAATTCTCGCTCACGGACAAGCGTTTCTCCAAGATCGACAAGTTCATGGCCAACACCCTCTTCGACGAGAACTTCGGCGGCGAGCACGGCAACTGCCACGTGGCCCTGGGCAGCTCCTACTCCGACACCTACGACGGAGACCCCGAGGAGCTCACCGACGCCCGCAAGGCGGAACTCGGCTTCAACGACTCCGCCCTGCACTGGGACCTGGTGAACACCGAGAAGAAGCGCGTCACCGCCAAGCTGCGCGGCGGCGGCAGCAAGCTCATCTACGAGGACGGCCAGTTCGCCTGCTGATCGGTTCGATCCTTCTGGTTTCACGAAAAAGTCCGGCCCCTGGCCGGACTTTTTCGTGTGATTCTTTACACCTCGTTACGCGGCCCCTATTGGGGTGGCATGAGTACCGATGAAAAGGCCCAGCCCGAGGGGAGCCTGCCGCGCGGCACAGCCCTGCGGAAGCTGGCCGCGCTCGTATTGTTGGCTGCGCTGGGCCTTTTCGGCTGGGGCTACGGCGGCCCTGGCCAAGGCCGGGAGCTTCTCTATGATGGGCCGGGCATCCCGGCCACGTCGCACGCTCCCGGGGGCTCCGCGCTGGAAACGGCCTCCTTCCCGCTGGAATCACTCGACATCCTGCGGCTGAGCGTGGCCGCCCCCGCCGATGTCCCCTACGCCGTTTCCTGGAACCTGCCAGCAATGGGCACCATCAAGGAGCACGCGTTCCCGCCGCCGGAAGGCCCGTCCGGCAAGGGGGCACGGGCCTTCCTGCTGGATTGCCA
>JBKICO010000146.1:0-14204 GCA_046567065.1 Acidobacteriota bacterium | reverse complement strand
CCGGCCTGCCGGGCGGCGGCGCTCGCGGGGGTGAATCAGGCGGGGCGAGCCGCGCAGCGGCGCACGGCCCCGGCCAGGTCCTCCAGGTGGAAGGGCAGGTCCATGACGGCCGTGGGGGCGCGGCGCAGGCGGGGCATGTCCTTGGTGGCCAGGCTGCGCACAAGCACGTAGCGGAGTTCGCCCAGCTCGGCCAGCATGGCCTGCGGTATGTCACCGCCGCCCGGCCAGTAAAGCACGGCCGCGTCGGCGCTGCCTCTAGCCGGGTTCACGCCGAGCCCGGCGGCGTCCAGACTCTCCGCGAGGATGTCCCCGATGGAGGCGTCCGGGCTGATGACGGCCACCCGCACGTCCTGCGGGGGGCCGCCCCGCTCCTCGTGGGTTTCCTCCCCGGGCTCCATGGCCGAGCGGGCCTTGACCAGCAGCGACTTCAGGCGCGCGGCCACGGCCACGCCGTCGGCGCGGCCCGGGTTCTCCAGCAGGTTGGCCAGGGTGATGGCCGCGTCCAGGGCCTGGCGCGTGGCCTGCGAAGCCGTGAGCCTGGGGCTCACGGGCAGCCGCTCGCGCATGCGCACCAGCGCCCCCTCCATCACCCGGGCCGGGTCGGCCTGGGCAACCCCGGCGGCCAGGGGGGCCTGGTCCAGGCTCCTGGCCAGGGCCAGCAGGGCGCGGCCCGCGTCCGAGGCGGGGAAGATGTCCAGCAGCGGGCGCTGCCTGGCGGCCGCCGAGGAGACGTGCGGATCGTTGGGCACGTAGCCCAGGTAGCGGGCGTCGAGCTTGAGGTATTTGACCATGGCCCCGCGCACCCGGTTGAATATCTCCTGGGCGGAGGCGGCGGAGGCGGCCTTGTTCACCAGCAGGGTGGGGCTGCGGCGCATGCCGTTCTCGGCCAGCACCTTCACCAGGGCGTAGGCGTCGGTGATGGAGGAAGGGTCCGGGTTGACCACCACCAGCAGCTCCGGGCAGGCCAGGCACAGGGAAAGCACCTGGCCGGAGATGCCGGGAGAGTTGTCCACCACCAGATAGTCGTAGCCGGAGAGCTTGGAGAACTGGGCGGACATGGCCGCGCGCAGCTCCTTGGGGAGGTCCGCCAGGCGGGTCACGCCGGAGCCACCGGGCACCACGTCCAGCCCCGGGGCCGCCTGGATCACGGCCCGCTCCATGGGCACCCCTTCGAAGAGCACGTGCTCCAGGGTGAGCTCGGGGCTTATGCCCAGGAGCACGTCCACGTTGGAGAGGCCCAGGTCCGCGTCCAGAAGGCAGACCCTTCGCCCGAGCTTGGCCAGCCCCAGGCAGAGGTTCACCGAAACGCTGGTCTTGCCCGTGCCGCCCTTGCCGCTGGCCACGGCCAGAACGCGGCTCACGGCCTGGGCCCGCCGTCCAGGAGCTTGCCCACCTCGGCCAGCAGGGCGTCCACCTGGAAGGGCTTGCGCAGGCAGGCCACCACGCCCAGGGTGCGCGCCTCCAGAATCTCCTCCTCGCTGGCCAGCCCGGTGAGCACCAGCACGGGCATGCCGGAATCGGCGAAGCTGCCCGCCTCGCGCATGAGGGAGAGCCCGTCGCGGCTGGGCATCCTGATGTCGAGGATCATCAGCCGGTAGCGGTTGGCGCGCAGCAGTTGCAGGGCCTTCTCCCCGTCCTCGGCGGCCTCCACGGCGTACCCCTTGGACTCCAGGGCCTCGCGCAGGATGTCGCGGATGTGGCGCTCGTCGTCCACCACCAGTACGGCCTGGCGGGGAGTGCGCCCCTCGGCGGGGATGTCCTGCAAGGGGGCCTGGGCCACAAAATCCCTGGGCACGGCCACGCGGAACACCGAGCCGTGCCCGGGAGCGCTCTCCAGTTCGATGCGGCCCTTGTGCGCCTGGACGATGCCGTATGCGGTGGAGAGCCCCAGCCCCGTGCCCTTGCCCTCGCCCTTGGTGGTGAAGAAGGGATCGAAAATCTTGTCCCTGTTTTCAGGCGGGATGCCTATGCCGGTATCCGCGATGCTGAAGGTCACGGCGTCGCTCGCGGCGGAGTAGGAAATGCTGGCGGTGAGCGTTCCGCCCGAGGCAGCGCCCTCCCCGGCCCCATCCCCGGAGCCCTCCATGGCGTGCTGGGCGTTGAGCACCAGGTTCAGGAGCACCTGCTCCATCTGCCGGGGGTCGGCCTTTATGTCGGGCACGCCGGGCTTGTAATCGCGGCGGATGGTCACGCCCTGGCTGGCCAGGCCGCCTTCGGTGAGCCCGAGGACCCTGTCCATGACCTCGCGCGGGCTCATGGCCTCCATGTGCGGCGAGGCCGGGCGGGCGAAGTCCATGAGGCTGCCCAGGATGGCGCTGATGCGGTCGATCTGGTCCACCATCTGGCGCAGGCCTTTCTTGGTGGCTTCGTCCGTGGCGCGCATGGCCATGAGCTGCGCCCGGGCCGAGATGATGGCCAGCGGGTTGTTGATCTCGTGGGCGGCCCCGGCTGCGAGCTGGCCCACGGCCGCCAGGCGCTGGGTCTTGAGGAGCTTCTCGTTGAGGTCCTGCATGGAGAGCATGACCTCGCTCAGGCGCTCCGAACGCGCCTCGCAGCGGCCCGCCAGCTCCAGCCTGCGGAAGGCCTGGGCCGCCAACTGGGCCAGCAGGCTCACGGCGGCGCGTTCCTCCTGCCCGATGGAACCCTCCGCAGGCAGGTAGAGCAGCTCCCCGATGGCGTCCCCTCCCCCAGCCAGGCTGACCATGGCCACGCCGTCCAGGAAGTGGATGGGCGGCCCCTCCGGACCGGGCAGTGCGCTGGCCCGGGTGCGTACGCCCGAAATGTTGGCCGCCACGGCGGGGTGCAGCAGGGCCGCATCCTCGGCCACGGGTTCGAGGCTGGGCGTAAGGCGCAAGGCCAGTGGCCCGGCGCCACCCTCCCCGCGCCAGCCCTGGCCCACGCAGGCGGTGAGCGTCGGGTCGCACAGCCCGGCGAAGCCGTCCAGCGCGCCGAAGCGGTCGCGCATGCAGCCCGCGATGGCGGCGAGCACGCCCTGCGGGGTGTCGGCCCGGGCGATGGCGACCCCGGCCAGGGCCACGTTGCGCAGGGCCTGCACATCCTTTTCCAGGCCGCGGCTCTTGCCGGAGAGGGTCAGGTTGGCGTCGCCAAGCCGCCTGTTGGCCCGCCCCAGGGCGTTGCAGTAGAAGGCCGCGGCATCCTCCTTGAGGTCGAACAGGGCGGCCCGCTGGGCGAACACCTTGCCGATGCCCTCCCGCACGGCCGCCAGCCCGGCCGGAGCCTCAAGGCCGAGCGCCGCCGCGAGCTCCATGCTCCTCGGGTCACCGCCGGGGTGCACGGTGCCCAGCGCCTCATGAGCCAGGCGGTCGGCCAGGGCCGCCACCATGCCGGTCAGGGCCGAATCGCCCAGGCCCAGCAGGGCGCTGGCGGGCTGGTGGTGCATCCAGGCGGCGTCCACCAGCTCGGCGGGGAGCCTCCAGCGTTCCAGGAGCCATTTGCCCGCCAGGCAATGGTCCGCGCCGAAGGCCTCCTGCTCCTGCTTGAGGAGCTGGTTGCCGATCAGGAATTCGTCACCGAGCAATGCGGCGTAGGCATCCCCGCCCGCCGAGAGCAGCGCGAGCTTGCCGCAGTCGTGCAGGAGGCCTGCCGCGAAGGCCCTGCCGGTAAGGCCCGGGCGGCAGCGCTCAGCGATGAGCTTGGCGGCGCAGGCGCAGGCCAGGCTGTGCCGCCAGATCTCGCTGACGGCCGGATCGCCCGACTCGAAACTCTTGAGCAGGTTCTCGCGCACGCACACGCACAGCGCCAGGTTGCAGACCACGTCCGTGCCCAGGAACATGACCGCCTGGCGGATGTCATCCACTTTCTCGAAGCGGTTGAACTCCGCCGAATGGGCATGGCGAAGCACCCGCAGGGAGACCGCGGGGTCCATCTCCATGGCCTCGATGAGTTCCGCCATGTCCGGCGCGGGCTGGGTGACGAGGGCCAGGATGCGTTGCGCCGAGGCCGGGGCCGAGGGCAGCGTGTCGATGCGGTCGATCAAGGCCCGCATTCTTTCGGCGGCAATCTGTGTATGTTCCTGGCGCATGTTCACCGCATGGTATGGGTTGCGGGGGAGACAACTCTGTCCGCATCCATTAGAACAACCCGGAAAAAAAGAAAACAGGCCTGCGGACCTCACTTAACTTGGTTTCCGGAAATCCGCGATATACTAGACAAATGAGGTTCCAATAATGTAAAGACCAGTCCATATGGCTGCAGTGCACCCTCACTCTCCAGGAGAGAATGGACTATGAGCACGGCCGGAACTTCAATCCTGCTGGTGGATGACGAGCCCGAACTTCTTGAAGTCTGCGCCGAGGCCCTCTCGGACCTGGCCGGGAAGATCACCACCGCCGGAGACGGTCTTCAGGCAGCCGCCCTCATCGCACAAGAAAACTTCGACCTTGTCGTCAGCGACCTGCGCATGCCCGGCGCGGGCGGCATGGACCTCATCAAATCGGTCTCGCGAACTTCGCCCGGCACGGACGTCATCGTGCTCACCGGCTTCGGCACTATCGACAACGCCGTGGAGTGCGTGCGCCTGGGCGCGGTGAACTACCTGCTCAAGCCCTTCCGCGTGGAGAGCCTGCGCTCCGCCGTTATCAAGGCCCTGGACGAGCGCTCCATGCGCCAGCAGCAGAAGGCCGTCAGCGACCTCTCCCGCATGCTGGACCTCAACAGCGCCCTCTCCATCCAAAAGGACTCCAAGTCCCTCATCAAGGAATTCCTGCTGCAGGTGCGCTCCAGCTTCTCGCCGGACGGCATCGCCTTCTTCTATGGAGGGGCGCCCAACGGTAACGGTAACGGTAACGGCAACGGCGTGAACGGCGGCAGGCATGTGCTCATAGGCCCCCACTTCCGGGACCACCCCGAAGTGCGCACCTGGTTCGAGTCGCTGGCGGGCTCGCTGGCCAACAGGGGCCGCCCCCTCCTGCTGGAGGAGCAACTGCTGCGCCAGGCCTTCGGCCAGCGTGTCTCGGAGGGCGCAGTGCCCGCCTCGGCCATCGGGGTGAGCGTCGGCGGCCCGGAAGGGGCGCCAGGCGCGGTGGTCGCGCTGCGCGCGGAGGGCTCGAGCCCCTACACCCTCTCGGACCTGCACCTGCTCACGCTCTTCGCGGCCCACGCTTCGCTCTGCTTCGAGAGCCACTGGGCCTGCACGCGCCTGAAATCCGTCAACGACGAGATCGTGTTCTCCCTGGTGCACGCCGTGGAGGCCAAGGACACCTACACCAGGGGCCACTCCGAGCGGGTCAGCCGCTACGCGGCCAGGCTGGCCAAGTTCATCGGCCTGGAGCAACGGGAGGTGGACCTGGTGCGGACCGCTGGCATGCTCCACGACGTGGGGAAGATCGGGGTGCCGGACAGCATCCTCAACAAGCCCGCCATCCTCGAACCGCATGAACTGCCGCTCATGCGCCAGCATCCCGCCATTGCCCGCAACATACTGGGCAAGGTGGCGAGCCTCACCGACGTGCTGCCCGTCGTGTACCACCACCACGAGCGCTTCGACGGCACGGGCTATCCAGACTGCCTGAAAGGGGAGGACATCCCCTTTCTGGCAAGGCTCATCAGCGTCGCCGACGGGTTCGAAGCCATGACCACGGACCGGGCCTACCACCGCGCCCGCAGCGTGGACGCCGCCAGGGCCATTCTGGCCAACGGCGCCGGACGGCAGTGGGACCCGAGCCTCGTCCAGGCCTGGCTCAAGCTGCTCGATGCGGGCGGGCTCGGCGCTCCCTAGCCGACTCCCACCGCGCCTCACAGAAGCCGGAACCGGCCCCCCCCCACCTCTCTGCGACGCCAGGGCGTCAGTTGCAGCGGTTGTCAGCGGCCGCATCCAAATGTCTGCTGCGAACTCTCATCATTGCGGCACGTTACGCCACGTCTTCTCCTCGAATGGCGCGACCCGGCCACCCCTTCCGCAAAAGATTCCGACCTGATAGCAACCTGCAACAGCGCACTGTTGTAGCACTGATAAAGAATGTTTTGTGACTATAACAAAATCACGCAACAGACAAACAATTATTGGTGACTTTGGATATGCAGCCGCAGCCATTGCCTAAACATCTATTTTCACTAAACTATTTTGCATAGCATGCCACCTTAAAGGTTGCGCGATAGCGAAGATTACCACCTCAGCGAGTGGCCATTGTAATTAATTGACATCACAGGATGATTATTATGTATACATCGCCAACTCGCGGATTCATAAAACGATTCTCAAAGGAAGGGTTTCAAGAATATTTACATACAGGAATCCAGCAAATTGCTAATTTTATCCTTAAATTTAAGCTTGCTGCAAATATTTATAAAAACAGAATCGTTGACCACACCAATCTCCACGGATACAGAACAAGATAATGAAACGAGGAAGCTTCTCGATTCGACCATAACGCCTGCACCGCGCAGTAAAGAGCATACTATTTTATAGTGCTCTCAAAGCGCTCCAACAGGGTGCAATGATGTTTGAACAGAGATGTAACTCATATTTACGCAACGCGAAGCTATGCCACGCGGTCTCTGTCTTTGTGTCTCTCTTCACTGTGCTAATCATTTTCAACTCAGATGCTTACAATGCGATGGTCGGCAGCAGCGGCTATGTCGAAATACGAACACTAATTCAAAGCATGACCTACTGCTCCATCGCCCTAATTACAAATTACATCATCTTCAACAACTCTTTCAAAAACGACCAGATAGTATGCATCCCGACCATCGAAGAACTCGTCAAAACTTTCATTGTGGCATCAATCATCACATCAATCGTGCTTTTCACTGTAGATAGAATCGTTTCACACCACATATTCACCCCGATGGCCGTGGTTTCCTATCTAATTCTCGGCACAGCCCTCCATTCGTTCCTGATCAACACGACATACCTCACTATCAAGAAGTTCAATTCTAGCAAGAAGAACAAACGCATTGTTCTCATGGTTGGCTCCAACAGACACGCCGTTGAAATGGCGAGCTTTTTTGAACAGAATCAGATTCTCGGATTCTACAATCTGGGTTTCGTCGACGACCAGAACCACAGCGAAGGGGAGATTCGCCTGCTGAGCACCCTCGACAAATTCGAGGAGGTCATTCGCAACAACGTGATCGACTTCATCTTCATTCATCTGCCGATCCGTTCCTACTACGACAGCATATCCAGCATCATTGAAAAGGCCGAATGCCAAGGGATCGCTGTACACTATCTCAGCAACATCTTCGAACCACGCAAAAGCAAGCTCGAGGCTTCACGAGTTGGGGCTGTTCACTCCATCGTGTTGCACACAGCCCCATCAGAAGATTGGAGAATACGCACAAAGCGCGTGATTGACGTCATTATTGCGACCATTGGAATCATCACTACGCTCCCTATCATGGCTATTTCCGCGCTTATCATCAAATTGTCTGACGGCGGCCCCATCATATTCAAGCAGAAGCGCGTCGGATACAACAAACGGATTTTCAACGTCTACAAATTGAGAACCATGTGCGTCGACGCGGAAAAAATGAAGACGGACGTCGACCATCTGAATGAAATGGACGGGCCTGTCTTCAAGATGAAGTGCGACCCCAGAATAACACGTTTTGGAAGATTCTTGCGCAAATACAGCATCGACGAGTTGCCCCAGTTCTTCAATGTGCTTCAGGGCGACATGAGCGTCGTGGGTCCGCGCGCAATGGCGCTCACCGACTACCAGGGCTTCTCCGAAGACTGGCAACGCAGGCGCTTTTCCATGCGTCCGGGACTGACGTGCTACTGGCAAATTCGGGGCCGCAACAAATTGCCTTTCAATGAATGGATGCGCATGGACATGGAGTACATCGACAACTGGAATCTTCTTGAAGACTTCAAGATCGTTCTTCTGACGATTCCCGAGGTGTTTCGCGGCGGCGGTGTATAGTTCGAAGCAATTTATTCGCACGAGGGCAAAATGAAAAAACAAAACATAATGACCATTGGGATCATCCTCGGCATCATTTTGTTCGGGTATTGCGTTTATGAAAGCAACACTTTCTTCATGTCGAGCACCGAGCGCCTCATAGCGAATAAAGTCGGCACACAGTAGGTTGCGAGGGCTTCGACAGCGTAAGTGTCACACTGGCTCCGGTTGGTCCTAATTTCATCGACAATCAACACTGGAGTTGAATCGATGTTCCGCCCACAGCTCCCTCACCCCACTGTTGGCTGTAGCCGCGGCACAATGCGGCCTCACACCCTACTGTTCCTGCTCTTGCTGGCCATGATGTGCCTGGGCGCGTGCAGCAGCCATTCCACCTCGGCGCGTAAAGCGCCGCCCCCGCAACCAGTGCCGGACTCTTTCTTCGAGCCGGCCTACCCGGCCATGCCGGTCGTCATCGAACCGGGCGACGTCTTGACGGTCCGCTTCCACTACCACCCCGAACTCGATGTGATCCAGACGGTCCGCCCGGACGGAAAAGTCTCCCTGACCATGTTCCAGGGGATCAAGGCCGCCGGCCTCTCTCCTGAAGAATTCCAGGCTGAGGTCGTCAGCTTGTATTCCAAGGAATACGTCAAGCCTGTCATCGCCGTCGGCATCGAAAAGAAGACCACTGCGCAGGTGTACGTTTCGGGGCAGGTCACGGCAGGAGGAGTCAAGCCGCTGCCGTCCAACGCCACCATCGGGCAGATCCTTGCCCAGAGCGGCGTGAAGGAACGTGACGCCGACCTCGGCAGCGTAATGCTCGTCCGGAAATTCAGCGATAAAGACTTCAAGGTTTACCGTGTCGACGCTCGCTTCGAGAATGGCGGCGAGCGCGACATCTACCTAGTGCCAAACGACATCGTCTATGTACCGCGCAACGCCATCACCTTGATTGGGGATTTCGTGCAGAAGTACCTTCGTGACGTCATTCCACCTCAAATGAACGTAATATGGGGCATCAACACCGACCTGACCAGCACCCCCTTACTCAAGTAGGACACGTCATGAATACCACCCTCAAGGACATTCTGGACATCTTCTTCCGGCACCGGCGGTATGTGATCATCTTCTCCCTGATCGTGGCGTCCTTCACTGCGATCTACGTCTACGGGGCCAAGAAGGTGTACACATCAAAGGCCCAGGTGCTCATCCGCCTGGGCCAGGAACAGATGGGCAGCCTGCAGTTCATGACTGGAGGGCGTAACGTCTACGTCACCAGGCGCGAGCAGGAGCTCAAAAACGAGGAACGCATCTTCCTGAGCGACCCCGTGATCACCGTGGCCGCCACTTCGATACTCGGCGACGCGGCCTCGGACCCGGAGAATCTGGTCGCCGTCAAGAAGTACCTCTCGGATCATCTTGAAGTGAAGTCCCTGTTCGAATCCGACACGCTGTCCATCTCCTTCGATTTCCCCAATCCGTTCGTGGCCAAGAAGGTGCTGGACATCCTCATCAACAAGTACATCGAGCACCACATCGGCGTGTATGAGAACGCCAAGGAATTGAGCTTCATCAAGCTCAAGCTGGACGAGTCCCGCGTCAAGTACGACCAGGCGCTGGTCAAGTACACGAACTTCACCGACTCCGCCAAAATCTATGACGAGCGCGAGATATCACTGCTCATCGAGAAGCGTAACGACCTCCGGTCCGACCTGGGCAACGTCCGCGCCGAATACCAGTACCACCTGAAGAAGCTGAACCGCTCGGTGGAGGCCCAGGCATTGCTCCAGCCCTATGAAAGGTACAACTCCATCGAGGTGATCAACGACCGGCGCAACAAGCTCAAGAGCAAGCTGAACGAGGCGATCATGGAGCGGCAGAACATGCTGCTCAAATACACGCCGCAAAGCAGGATCATCCTGGACATCGAGCAGGAGATCAGCTCCCTGCAGAAGTTGATCAAGGAGGAGCCCGAGCGCGTGATCAACTCCGTGGACAGCAGGAAGAACGAAACCTACTGGACCATCGAGCAGAGCATCATCGACCTGCGGACCACCATCGCGGGCGAGGAAGGCAAGATTGCCGCCATGGAGGCCGAGTTGAAGGGCCTGGAGGCGGAGCTGACCCGCAATTCCCAGAACTACCAGCAGTTCACCATGCTCAAGAAGGACCTCGACCTGGCCAAAACCACCTACGAAAAATACTACGAGGGTTTCCTGGAGAGCGACCTGCGCAACATCAACAAGAACCAGCAGGTCACCAACATCTCCATCATCGAGGAGCCCTCCCTGAACCCGCTCCCCCAGTGGCCCAGCAAGAAGAAGGTCATGTTGCTGGCCGGGGTGTTCCTGGTGGCGGGCAACCTGTTCCTGGTGATCATCCTCTCCATGATGAGCAACACCGTGAACAATCCCCTGGACGTGGCCAAATCCTTCAGCGCCACCCCGCTGGCCGCGTTGCCGTTGGTCTACCCCGAGAACATGGACAACGACCCTCTGGCGCGGAAAGCCTTGACCAGCATAGGCGCGGAGGACACGGCGCGCTTTGACGTCGGGTTGGACTACTATAAGAAGAACCTCAAGGAATTCCAGCGCATGTTCATCAACCTGACGCACCTGCAGGGCGCGGGCAAGGTCTTCCTGATCGCGCGTTCGCTCCCGGGCGAGGGCGGCACCACCATCACGTTCAACCTGGCCGCGTTCATGGCGAACTACCTGGATAAGAAGGTAGCCTTTGTCGACTACTACCCCTCCCGCCTGGCCAGCGCCGTGCACGGCGCCACGGACGTCCAGGCCGGTCAGTTCTCCCGGGCCGCGCTCTCCGGGGTGGACTACTACCGCTACAAGGACCGCCGGGACTTCAAGCACGAAGACGTGCGGGACAAGTACTCCATCCTGGAGCAACTGAAGCAGGAATACGACTTCGTGTTCTGCAACATCGACTCCATCAAGGACTCCGCCGCCCTCGTGTTCCTGAACAACAGCATAGACAGGGTGTTGTTCTTCATCGAGGCCGACAGGACCAAGAGCCAGGTCGTCGGTTTCAACCTCGACACCCTGCGGCAATACGGGTTTGCCAACATCTCATTCATCCTGAACAAGAGGCGCTTCTACATACCAAAGTGCCTCTACCGTTACGTGTAGGGTCCACGCCGCGACTGCAAGAGGCGGGTCAGCGATGTTCGAACAGTACAAATCCCGGCTGAAACGGATCTACCATGCGCTGCGGGCCGTTTTCGAGGTCCGCAGGCGCATCCGGGGCAGCGGGAACCGCTTCTCCTACGGGCGGTGCGTGCTGCGCAGGGTGGTCCTGGACATCATAGGAGACTCGAACACGGTGCGGATAGACGACGGGTGCGTCGTGGAGGGGCTCCAGGTCAGGATTCGCGGAGACAACCACCGCCTGCACTTCGAACGTGGCTGCTTCGTCAAGGACACCCGGGTGTTTTTCGAGGATACCGGCGGGCTCATCTCCATCGGTGAACACACCGTGCTGCACACCACGAACCTCTCGGCAGTGGAGGACAATCAGTCCATACGCATCGGCGCCCGCTCCGCCATCGGCGAGGGCTCGGACATGCGCACTTCCGACTCGCACTCCATCCTGGACATGGAGAGCGGCAAGCGCCTGAACCCCCCGGCAAGCATCCGCCTGGGAGACCACGTCTGGATCGGCAAGGACGTCAGGGTGCTTAAAGGCATAACCATCGGGAATAACTGCGTGGTGGGCCTGGGTTCCGTGGTCACCCGCGACATCCCGGACAACTGCGTCGCGATCGGCATTCCGGCGAAGGTGCTGCGCACCGGAGCAACGTGGGACTGGGAGAAGCTGCCCTGCTGACCAGGGATGGGCCATAAGACGCATATGGACATATTTTCGCTGCAAAACTTCTTCCAGCACCTGCAAGCGAGGGTCTACACCCGGCTGGCCATGCGCAGCTTCGCCTCGTTTGGCCGGAGCTCGCACATGTTCTATCCTTGCCGGATCAACCGCCCGCACATGATACACATCGGTTCGAAGACTGTGCTGTTCCCCGACGTCTGGCTCAACCCGGTGGGGGAATGGGGCGGAGAGACCTACCAGGGGGAAATCCACATCGGCGACGACTGCCACATCCTGAACAATGTGCAGATCACTTCCGCTTCCTGCGTGCGCATAGGCAACAAGGTATCCATAGGGCGCAACTGCGTGGTCGCGGACCATGTCCACGACTACCGCGACATGACCCAGCCCATCCAGGACGCGCCCCTGGGCAACATCAAGCCGGTGACCATCGGCGACGAGAGCATGGTCAATGTCAACTGCGTCGTGACCCCGGGAGCGGCCATCGGCAGGCATTGCTTCATCGGCTCCAACAGCCTGGTGCGCTCCGACATACCCGACTACTCCCTGGCCGTGGGCTCACCCGCGAAGGTGATCATGCGTTACGACCCGGCCACCGGCCAGTGGAAAAAAAACGGTGACTTCAATGACGAGCCAGCAAACCTGTAGCAAGCTCGCGGCCGCGCTGACCGTGCGCAACACCGCCTGGCTCACCATGTCCTCGCTGGTGTGCAGGCTGCTGGCCTACGCCCAGTTCGTGCTGGTCGTGCGCGTCTTCACCGGTGAGGAGGTCGGCATCTACGCGGTGTGCATCACCATGGTCCTGTTCGCCGAACTGGCGGCCAACCTGGGCCTGGACCGCGTGGTCATGCGGGAGATCGCCCGCCTGGGCGACCAGATCGAGCCCGAGGTCTTCGACAACTCCCTGCTGATCAAGCTGGGAGCTTCGGCCGTGTCCTACTCGCTGTGCCTGGGGGCCTGCGCGGCCTTCTACCCCGACATCTACGGAGCCTACTCCTGGGAGTTCGCCTGCTTCCTGCTGTACATCCCCGTTGTGGCCCTGGCCCGCAGCTTCGAAAGCCACTTCACCGCCCTGGAGCGCATGAGCATCCCCGCCGTCGGCCAGCTCGCGGAACGGGTGGCCGTGCTGCTCACGGTCGCGGGCGCCTGGCTGCACTGGTACGGCTTCGGCCCGTTCCTGGCGCTGTTCCCCCTGGCCGGGCTGCTGCGCGCGGCCATACCCCTCTGCGTCTACCTGCCGTGCAGGAACTGCGGCCCCCTGGCCGTGCACGGCGGGCACATGCGCAGCCTGGCCCGGCAGTCCTCCTGGATGTTCGCGGTGGAGCTGGTTGCCATGGCCTATTTCCGGGTGGACATCTTCCTGCTCTCCAAGCTGGCGGATCTGCGCAGCACCGGCATGTACCAGGTGGCCTACAAGATTTTCGACTTCTTCATCGCCATGTTCTCCGGCTACATCCTGGCGGTGTTCCCGGCCATGGCTCGCGGCGGAACGCGCCTGCGGGCATCCAGGCTGCTCCTGGGGTCGGCCGCCGTGCTGGTGCTGTTCGCGCTGCCGGTCTCCGTTTTCGGCAGGCAGATACTGGGCGTGTTCAAGCCCGAATACTCGGACGCCTCGCCCGCCCTGACCTGCCTGATGCTCACGCTCCCCCTGGTGTACGCCAATTCCATGTTTGCCAATTTCGCGGTTGCCACAGCCAAGATCAAGATCCTGTTCCTGGTCGCCGTGCCCATGCTGGGCGTGAACGTCGGCCTGAACCTTGTGCTGATACCGCACTTCAACATCACCGGCGCGGCCCTGGCTACTCTGTTGAGCGAAGTTCTGCTGGGCGCGGTCCTGTTGGCCGCCCTCCGGCCCTTCGCTCCGACCGCGGGGCCGAACAACAACGCGGAGGCGGTGGCGACATGAACTCCCAGAGAACACTGTTCCTGTTCACCACGCTGTTGCTGGCGGTTGTGTACTGCATGTCGCTTTATGAATTGCGCACGGCCGGCATCGTGCTGGTGCTGGTGCTCATGGGCTTGCCCGTGTTCGTGAAATACACGATGGAATACACCGACGTGGTGCTGGGCCTCATCATCGCCACTATCGGCCTGTGCCCGTTCTTCGTGAACGTCGGCATCGGCCCCGGCACGCTGCGCCTCTACGGCGAGGACATCCCCACCCTGTATTACGTCGCCTACATGGTTCTGGCCTACGGGCTGCTCAGGCGCAAGCAGTTGCACATGGGCAACATCTGGCTGATGCTGACCTTCATCCTGTTCGTCATGTCAGCCTGCATTCCTTTCTTCACCAACCCCGTCGCCAAGAACGCCCTGCGCAACTTCGCGGAGACCTTCATCCTGGGCTTCGCGCTCTATCTGATCTTCTACAACGAGACCACGGACGACAACGTGGACCTGTTCACGGCGTTCATCGCCTGGACCACGCTGGCCCTCTCCGTGGTGGTACTGCTGGAGGTCATCTTCCAGGCCAACCCGCTGATGCTCAAG
>JBKICO010000145.1:0-3074 GCA_046567065.1 Acidobacteriota bacterium | reverse complement strand
CGTCAGCGGGCCGAGGAAGAGGCCAGCCCACACAGGCCCGCCGGAAGGCTCACCCCTCCCGCAGCGCGGTCCATACCCCCGCCCCAGCCATAACGGCCCCTCCGGCGCGGGCGCAGGCCCGCTGCATCCGGGGGTTGGCGGCCACACGGCGCAGCCTGCCCGCGAGGCAGATGTAGGCCAGGGTGTTGATGAAGGCCAGGGAGACGAACGTGGCCAGTATCGTGGCCAACTGGGGCAACGGGTCGGCCTGCGGGGTGATGAACTGGGGCACGAAGGCCACGAAGAAGAGGATGGATTTGGGGTTGAGCGCCGTGACCGCGAAGGCCTGCGTGACCAGGCGGGCGCGGATTCCAGTGCCTGCGGTTCCGCCGCCTGCCGTCGGGATTGCGGCGTCTTCGGGCCGCTGCCGCCACATCCTGTAGCCGAGCCAGAGCATGTAGGCCGCGCCCGCCATCTTCAGCGCCGTGAAGGCGGTGGCGCTGGCCTGCAGGAAAACGCCCAGCCCCGCCAGGGAGCAGCCCAGGGACAACGTATCGCCCAGCACGACCCCGATGGCCGCCCACCAGGCCCGCCTGGCTCCGTAGGCCAGCCCGAACCCGGACACGAGCATAACCGTAGGCCCCGGAAACACCAGCAATATCGCCGAAGCCCCCACGAACGCCAGCCAAGTGTGCAGTTCCATATCTCCTCCCCTTCAAGTTCAAGAAAAAGGCCGCGCCCTTGCGGGCGCGGCCTTCGTCGCGTCAGTCGGAAGGCTGTGCCCTCCCGCTAGTCTCCCAGCACGTAGCTGAAGATCAGCGGGGCCACGATGGCCGCGTCGGAGTTGATCATGTAGCGGGGGGTGTCGATGTCGAGCTTGCCCCAGGTGATCTTCTCGTTGGGCACCGCGCCGGAGTAGGAGCCGTAGGAGGTGGTGGAGTCGCTGATCTGGCAGAAGTAGGCCCAGAAGGGGGTGTCTTCCATCTCCATGTCCTGGATGAGCATGGGCACCACGCAGATGGGGAAGTCGCCCGCGATGCCGCCGCCGATCTGGAAGAAGCCGATGGGGGTCTTCTCTTCGGCCATCTTGATGTACCACTCGGCCAGGTGCTGCAGCTGCTCGGTGCCGTGGCGGATGGCGGCGTGGCTCTTCACGTTGCCGCGCATCACTTCGGAGCAGAAGATGTTGCCCAGGGTGCAGTCTTCCCAGCCGGGGGTGTAGATGGTCAGGCCCATCTCCTTGGCGGCCAGCACCCAGGAGTGCTCGGCGGGCACCTGGAAGAGCTTCTCGATGCCGGGCTGGTCCAGCAGGTCGTAGATGAATTCGAAGGGGAACTGGGGTTTGTTCTCGTCGGCGGCCTTCTTCCACAGCTTGGAGATGTCGCGCTGCACCTGGCGCAGAACGCCCTCGGGGATGCAGGTGTCCGTGACGCGGTTGAAGCCAGCGTCGTAGAGCTCCTTCTCGGCCTCGGGGGAGAGGTCGCGATAGTTGGGGCACATCTTGTATTCGTTGTGGTTGAAGAGGTTGAACAGATCCTCTTCCAGGTTGGCCGCGGTGCAGCAGATGGAGTGCACCTTGCCCTGGCGGATCATGCGCGCCAGGCTGATGCCGATCTCCGCCGTGCTCATGGCCCCGGCCATGGTCAGGAACATCTTGCCCCCGCCGGCCAGCAGCTTGTTCCACTCTTTTGCCGCGTCCAGGGTCTCGCGGGCGTTGAAGTGCCTGAAGTGAAGGTCCATGAATTGCGTGATGGTGCTCATTGCCGCTCCTGTGCCGCAGCCGCGCCGTCCGGCGCTTGATGATCTTGATTGAATATATGTGTATTCAAAGGAAACGCTCGAATGCACTCCGCCCTAACCCCGCTCCGCGCCGCCGCCCCTGCGGGCGACATGGCTGCCGGACCGGCCCTGGGCGGCGATGCCCCAGCCAAAGAATCAAGCCCGTAGCAGACAACTGGGGGGTGCGTAAAGCCCGACGGGCCGTTCTGGGCGGTTGAAGGGGGCCGAAAGTCACTGTAGTGTAACCTTCGCCGGGCAAAGCATGTCCGGCAGGCCCTTATCCGGTCCTCATGCCACCCCAACCCGGACCACAGATGACGTACAGCCACTCCCCCTGGCTCGACCACTACGACCCGGGCGTCCCCGCGACCATCGATTACCGCGTGGAGCCCGTAACCGCGCTGCTCGACTACGCCGCCGGGCGTCACCCCCGGCGCACCGCCGTGCTATTCCGCAACCTGCGCCTGGATTACGCCACCTTGCGCCAAAAAGCCGGGCGCTTCGCCAGCGGCCTGCGCGAGCTGGGCATACAGCCCGGGGACCGCGTGGCCATCATGCTGCCCAACCTGCCCCAGACCATCATCGCCTACTGGGGCGCGCTCTACGCCGGGGCCGTGGCCGTGTTCGTCAACCCGCTCTACATGGAGACGGAGCTGACCCACATCCTCGAGGACAGCGGGGCCAGGGCGCTCATCGTGCTGGACCTGCTCTGGGAGAAGCACCGGGCGGTCATCGAAGCCTCGGCCCTTGAGCGCATCATGGTCACGCGCGTAAGCGACGGCCTCGCCTTCCCGCTGGACTGGCTCTACAGGGTATCCGCCTGGCGCCAGGGCAAATTCCCCCGCCTGGAGCTGGACGGCAGGCGCACCCTGCCCTTCGGCGGCTGTTTCGGCTCCGAGCCGTACCACATCCAGGGCGTGGACCCCATGGAGACCACGGCCCTGCTGCAATACACCGGGGGCACCACCGGCATCTCCAAGGGCGTTGTGCTCACGCACCACAACCTCTCCAGCAACATCCAGCAGGCCAAGGCCCTGCTCTCGGTGATGGCCAAGGAGACGGAGGTCTTCCTGGGGCTCTTGCCCTTCTTCCACATCTACGGGCTGCAACTGCTGGTTAACTTCGCCACGGCCAACGCGGCGGCCGTGGCCCCGGTGCCCCGCTTCGACCCTATGGATACGCTCAAAGCCATCGCGCGCTACAGGCCCACGGTGTTCCCGGGCACGCCCTCGGTCTACATGGCGCTTTTGCAGCAGAAGGCCCTGCCCGATTTCGACCTGACCTGCGTGCACTACTGCGTCTCAGGCTCCGCGCCG
>JBKICO010000144.1:0-4680 GCA_046567065.1 Acidobacteriota bacterium | reverse complement strand
CGAGATCATCACCACGCTGTTGCTCAACTATGTGGCCATCGCGCTCATGGAGCACCTCTATTTCGGCGTCTGGCGCGACCCGGCGGGCTTCGGCTTCCCGGGCACGGCCATGTTCGCCGACGCCGCGCGGCTGCCGCGCCTGCCGGGCACCCGCGTGCACCCTGGCCTTCTGGCCGGGGTTGCGGGCGCGGCCCTGCTGGCCTGGGCCCTGGCCAAGACCCGCTGGGGCTACGAGCTGACCGTGATGGGCCTGGGGCCCAAGGCGGCCTCCTACGCGGGCATGGACGCCGCGCGCCGGGGCTTCTGGGTGCTCATGGCCTCCGGGGCCATCGCCGGGCTTGCGGGCATGGCCGAGGTCACGGGCATCCACTACCGCCTGCAGCAGGGCGTGGCCGTGGGCTACGGCTACGACGGTGTTATCGTGGCCTGCCTGGCCCGGCTGCATCCGGCCCTGGCCCCTCCGGCGGCCATCGTGCTGGCGGCGGTGCTGGTGGGCGGCGAGTACCTGCAGACCAGAATGCGCCTGCCCTCGGCGGCCAGCCTGGTCATCGAGGCGGCCCTGCTGCTCAGCCTGCTTTGGATCCAGACGCGGAAGAAGCGCTGACCGCCCGCCCCGGCATCCCCGCTGGCTGCGTTGCGGAAGAAAGTCAAACCCTCGCATAGGACAACTATGCGTCGGCCTTGACTTTCTCCCGCGCCTTGCCAGCGGATCCCCGGAACAAGCGGCAGCCCCCGGTTGCAACTCGCGGCCGCGCACGCGGCGGCTGCGCCGCCGGAACTTGGAAACGACGCCACGGCGTGATAACAGGCACCGAACAATGAACGACTTCGCTTTCCTGCTCTCGCTGACCCTCAAATCCTCCATGGCCGTGCTGCTGGCCGCCCAGGGCGAGGTGCTCTCGGAGCGCGCCGGGGTCATCAACCTGGGGCAGGAGGGCATGATGCTCATGGGGGCCTTCATGGGCTACCTGGTGGGCTACCTCACGGGCAACGCGGCCCTGGCCTTCGCCGCCGCCGGGCTGGTGGGCTCTTTGCTGGCCTGCCTGCACGGTTTCTTCGCCATCCGCCTGGGGGCCAACCAGCTGCTCTCGGGCATCGCGCTCTCCATCCTGGGCGCGGGCCTGGCCAACTTCATGGGGCGCGGTTTCATCGGCAAGCCCGGGCTGCGCGTTGGCGAATGGCCCATCCCCGTACTCTCCGACCTGCCCCTGGTGGGCAAGGCCGTGTTCGGCCAGAACGCGCTGGTCTACTTGGCGGTGATCGTCACCCTGGCCATGTGGTTCGCGCTCTCGCGCACGCGCTGGGGCCTCACCGTGCGCGCCTGCGGCGAGAACCCCACCGCCGCCGACGCCATGGGCGCGCCCGTGGTGCGCACGCGCTTCACGGCCGTGGCCCTGGGCGGATTCCTCTCCGGCATGGCCGGAGGCTATCTCTCCCTGGTGTTCACCCCCGGCTGGAAGGAGGGCATCTCCGCCGGCCAGGGCTGGATCGCCGTGGCCATCGTCATCTTCTCTGGCTGGCGTCCCCTGGGCGCGCTGGCCGGGGCGCTGTTCTTCGGGTTTCTTTCGGCGCTGCAGTTTTTCTCGCAGGCCACGGGCTACAACGTGGTGCCGCTGTACGTGCTGCGCATCCTGCCTTACGTGCTGACCATACTCACGCTGAGCTTCGCCGCCGCCCTGGGCCGCCGGGGCCGCGCGCCCGCCGGGCTCGGCAAACCCTTCTTCCGCGAGCACTGATGACACCCCTCCCCTACGACCACCGCCTGCGCGTGCTGGACAACGGCCTGCGCCTGGCCACCGAGCGCCTGCCCAACTCCAAGAGCGTGAGCTTCGGCATCTGGATCGAGTCCGGCTCCCGCAACGAGACCCCGGCCCAGGAGGGCATGGCCCATCTCTGGGAGCACCTGGCCTTCAAGGGCACCCGGAGCCGCAGCGCCCTGGACATCGCCAAGGCCCTGGACCTCTTCGGCGGCCAGTCCAACGCCTTCACCAGCCGGGAGCACACCTGCTTCCACGCCCGCGTGGTGGACACCCACCTCCCCGAGGCACTGGAGATTCTGGCGGAGCTAGCGCTGGCCCCCACGCCCTCCGAGGACGACCTGGCCAAGGAGAAGGACGTGGTGCTCCAGGAGATCGCCATGGTGGAGGACGACCCGGAGGACAGCCTCATGGAGTCCTTCTGGCAGGACACCTGGCCCGGCGGCAGCGAGGCCCACTCCATCCTGGGCCGCCCCGAGACGGTGCGCGGCTTCACCCTGCCGGAGCTGGACGCCTGGCGCGCGGAGCACTACCGCCCCCAGAGCATGCTGGTGGCCGCAGCCGGAGGCATCGACCACGAGGGCTTCCACGAACTCGCGGCCCGGCTGTTCGGTTCGCTTCCGCGCGGGGCGGCGCCCGGGGCCCCTGCGGCGGGGAGGTTCGCCCCGGTGCGCTCCCTCAAGGAGCGCGACTGCGAGCAGAGCCACGTGACGCTCAGCTTCGAGGCCATGGGGGCTACGGACGAGCGCCGCTTCGCCCTGGGCGTGCTCAACGCCATCCTGGGCGGCAACATGTCCTCGCGCCTCTTCCAGGAGATCCGCGAGCGCCGTGGCCTGGCCTACACGGTCTACTCCTTCGCCAACACCCTGCGCGGGCAGGGCATGCTCCAGATCTACGCCGGAGTGGAGCCCGAGCGCACCGGCGAGCTGCTGGAGGCCCTGCGCGGCGAGCTCGAGCGCCTGGCCGGGGGCGACGTGACCCCCGAAGAGTTGGAGCACGCCCGGGACCACCTGCTCTCAGTGCTGTATCTTTCCCTGGAGTCCAGCGAGGACCGCATGTCCCGCCTGGCCCGCAACCACCTGCTGCTGGGCCGCTTCGTCTCCCCGGAGGAGACGGCCTCACGCTTCGAGGCCGTGACCCTGGATGACGTGCGCGAGCTGGCCGCCGCAATCCTCAACCCATCCCGGGCGGGCCTGGGCATCCTGGCTCCCGGCATCGACCCCGCCTGGGCCGAGGCCTTCAACCCATGAACGCAACGGAATCGGCCGTGTTCAGCGTCGGTGAGGGAACCCTGCGCATCGCCCGGGGCGACATCGCCTCCTGGCCCGCGCAGGCCGTGGTCAACGCCGCCAACGCCCACCTGGCCGGAGGCTCCGGCGTGGACGGGGCCATCCACGACGCGGCCGGGCCATTGTTGCCAGCCGCCTGCCGCGAGATCATCGCCCGGGGCGGCCCCCTCAAGGCTGGGGAGGCCGAGCTGACCCCGGGGTTCGACATGGCCGCGCAGTACATCCTGCACGCGGTCGGCCCCATCTGGCGCGGCGGGAGCCACGGCGAGCCGGAAGCCCTGGCCAGCGCCTACCGCTCCTGCCTGAGGCTCTGCCGCGAGCACGGCATCGTTTCGGTGGCCTTCCCCGCCATCAGTTGCGGGGCCTACGGCTACCCCGTGGAGCTGGCCATGCCCATCGCCCTGAAGGAGATCGCCGAGGGCCTGAAGCGCGGCGACACCCAGGAGGCGGCCATGGTGCTCTACTCCGCCCAAGCCTACGAAACCTGGCTGGCTTTCGCCCGCCGCACACTCTAGGAACCCATCCCATGGATATTCACGGAACCACCATACTGGCCGTGCGCGACGCCTCCGGCGTGGCCATGGCCGGAGACGGCCAGGTCACCTTCGGGCAGGCCGTGGCCATGAAGCACACCGCCCGCAAGGTGCGCCGCCTCTACAAGGACCGCGTGCTGGCCGGGTTCGCCGGGTCCACCGCCGACGCCTTCACCCTGTTCGAGCGCTTCGAGGCCAAGCTGGAGGAGTTCTCCGGCAACCTGACCCGCGCCGCCGTGGAGCTCGCCAAAGACTGGCGCAAGGACAAGTTCCTGCGCCGGCTCGAAGCCATGCTCCTGGTGGCCGACGCCTCGGCCGTGCTCATCCTCACCGGCGCGGGCGACGTGATCGAGCCTGACGACGGCGTGGCCGCCATCGGCTCCGGGGGCTCCTACGCCCTGGCCGCCGCCCGGGCCCTGACCCGCAACACCGAGCTCCCCGCCGCCGAAGTGGCCCGCAAGGCCATGGACATCGCGGCCGAGTTGTGCGTGTTCACCAACAACAACATCGTCCTGGAGACCGTAACCGCATGAGCACCCTGACCCCCAGGGAGATCGTCTCTGAGCTGGACCGCTACATCGTGGGCCAGAACGCCGCCAAGCGCATGGTGGCCATCGCCATGCGCAACCGCTGGCGCCGCCAGCAGATCGACCCCGCCCTGCGCGACGAGATCGCCCCCAAGAACATCCTGATGATCGGGCCCACCGGCGTGGGCAAGACCGAAATCGCCCGCCGCCTGGCCAAGCTGGCCGGGTGCCCCTTCCACAAGGTCGAGGCCACCAAGTACACCGAGGTGGGCTACATGGGCCGCGACGTGGAGTCCATGGTCCGCGACCTGATGGAGATCGGCGTGCAGCTCATCCGCCAGGAGGAGTCCGGCAAGGTGCGCGTGAAGGCCGAGAAGGCCGCCGAGGAGCGCCTGCTGGACCTCTTGCTGCCGCCCTCCATGCGCCCGCAGAGCGGCTACTACGCCGAGGCCCTGCCCCAGGCCTCCAATGAGGAGGCCGGATCCACCCGCGACAAGCTGCGCCAGCTCTGGCGCAAGGGCGCCCTGGACGACAAGCAGGTGGAAATGGAGGTGGCCATGCCCTCCCCCAGCGT
>JBKICO010000143.1:0-4124 GCA_046567065.1 Acidobacteriota bacterium | reverse complement strand
GCCCCTGCGCTCGCGCGGCTCCACCAGGTCGGCCAGGGCTTCGAGGAAGTGCCCGGCGTCGGCGGCCACGGCGAGGTCGGCGGGTTTGATGCGCCCGAGCTCGGAGGCGTCCATGTTCACGTGGATGATGCGCGCCTCGGGGCAGAAGGTCGCGGGATCGCCGGTAGCGCGGTCGTCGAAGCGGTTGCCCACGGCCACGAGCAGGTCGCATTCGTGCAGGGCGATGTTGGCGCAGGGGTGGCCGTGCATGCCGTGCATGCCGAGGTCCAGCGGGTGCCCGGCCGGGATGGCCCCCAGGCCCATGAGCGTGCTGGTGGCCGGGATGGCGGCCTTCACCGCCAGGCGCAGGGCCTGCGCCCCGGAGCGCACCGCGCCGCCGCCGAGCAGCAGCACCGGGCGCTTGGCGGCGTTGATCATGGCCGCCGCGCGGGAGATGTCCCAGCCGGAGGCGGCGGGCAGGCGCTCGTCGCCGGAGATAGAGGTGGGGGCGGGCATGTCCCGCGTGGGCACGGGCTGGCACTGCACATCCTTGGGGATGTCCAGGAGCACGGGGCCGGGCCGCCCGGAGGCGGCAACGGCGAAGGCTTCGGCCAGGGCCTCGGGCAGCTCGGCCGCGCTGTCCACGCGGCGGCTCAGCTTGGTGATGGAGGCGGTGATGGCCACGATGTCCACCTCCTGGAAGGCGTCGGTGCCGATCATGGGCAGGGGCACCTGGCCGGTGATGCAGACGATGGGCACGCCGTCGCGCCGGGCGTCGGCGATGGCGGTGACCAGATTGGTGGCCCCGGGGCCGGAGGTGGCGAAGCACACGCCGGGCCTGCCGGTGAGGCGGGCCATGCCCTGGGCCATGAAGGCCGCGCCCTGCTCGTGGCGGGCCAGCACGTGGCGGATTCCCGTGGCTTCGGCCAGGGCGTCGTAGATGGGCAGGATGGAGCCGCCGGGTATGCCCGCGACCACGCGCACGCCCTGGCGTTTGAGGAATTCGATGATGTAGCGGGCGCCGGTGATGCTCATGGCTGACCTCCCTGGGTTGTCGTCCGTGTGGACGGCGGGGGATCAGTCCGGCCCTTGAAATGGAAAACCCCCGCCGGTGGCCACACCGGCGGGGGTTGAAGATCGGGTTTACAGTCCTATCAACACACGCGAGTAGCGGCCTGACACTTGGTCATGCGTACTACTACGAGGGATAGAACGGTGGCGGCGATGCGTATCATTTCGGTTACCTTTCGGTGATTGCTACGCCCGGGCGGGGCGGCTGTCAAGACCCAAGGCGAACTCACCGCCCGCGTCATCGGCTCAGCCTCCGGCCTGGATATGCCGGCGGACCCATTTGTAGGCGGAGTATATGTCGTTGCGGACCGCCTGTTCCATTTCCTCAGCGGTCGTGGCGGGGTTGCGCAGCTTGTCCAGCAGCATCCTGTGCTCCCGCAGGAAGCGGGGGAAATCCTCCTGGTGGTATTTGAAATAGAACCGGTGCCAGACAATGCGCATCTTCAGCCGGCCCAGCAGCTCAGGCAGCAGGTCGTTCCCGCTGGCCTTGATGTATGCGTCGTGGAAGCGCACGTGCGGCTCCAGGTAGGCCTCCGCGTCGCCGGACCGCGCCGCCGCCTCCATTTCGGCCAGCGCTCCCTCCAGGCGGGCGAAGTCTTCGCCGGTCATGCGCCCGAGGGCCTCCCGCGCCGCAAAGCCTTCGAGCTGGGCCAGGATCGGGAAGGTGTCGTCGATATCCTTGAGCGTAAGCGTCCGGACAAAGGTGCCCTTGCGCGGGATGATGACCACCATCCCCCGCTTCTCCAGCTCCCGGAACGCCTCGCGCAGCGGGGTGCGGCTGATGCCGAAAGCCTTCTGGAGTTCGGTCTCCACCAACTGTGCGCCGCCTTTGAGGTCGCCGGACATGATGGCTTCGGAGAGGGCGTTGGTGAGGTGCTCTACCAGGAGCATCGGCTTGGCGCCCGCCGCCTTGAGCTTGCTCAACGTCATCTGGAGTTTCCTTGTGGTCGGGATGGGCGCGCAGCGCCCCGCAACGCCGGAAATCCCGCCTGTTTCTGAATACAAAGCTTATTTCAACGGATTGTAAAGATGGTCAAGGTGATTGTGCCTTGCCGTCCGCTCCGCTTGACAGGGCCACCGAGCCGGGCTAGGCAGAAATTGTCGACTGTACATTGTCGACAATGCACGGTTGGAGTCCAGTCGCTGTCAACATGGAGGAAAATCAATGACCACGCGGCCCAATTTCGATGAAGGATGGAACTTGCTCGGCCTTGAGCGCGATGATCTCCAGCGGTTCCAGGTGGGATACGGCAAAGGCTCCATAGAGTTCTCCATCCCCAGGAATAACCTGCTCGGGGTGCTGGAGCCCAACGACGTGAAGCCCCAGCGCTCCGGGATCGACGAGATCCGTCACGCCCTCGCACACCCCATTGGCGCGCCGAGGCTCCGGGACATCGTCAAGCCAGGCGAAAGGGTGGCCATCGTCACCAGCGACGTCACCCGCCCCATGCCCAGCAAGCTGGCGCTGCCCCCCGTGCTGGACGAACTCGAGGCGGCGGGCGTCAGCTTCGAAGACGTGGTCGTGGTGTTCGCCCTCGGCAGCCACCGGAAGCAGACAGCCGAAGAGCACATACAACTCGTCGGGGAGGATGTGTACGCGCGGGTGCGCTGCCTGGACAGCGACGGGATGGACTGCCGCAACATGGGGATCACCAGCCGGGGGACGCCCGTGGATGTCTTCAGGCCGGTCGCGGACGCGGACCGCCTGATCTGCCTGGGCAACATCGAATTCCACTATTTCGCGGGATATTCGGGCGGTGCCAAGGCGCTCATGCCGGGGGTGTCCTCGCGCGCGGCGATCCAGGCCAACCACAGGGGCATGGTCAGGGCCGACGCCCGCGCCGGAGCGCTGGAGGACAATTCCCTGCGCCTGGACATCGAGGAGGCCGCCACCCTGCGGCCCATCGATTTCATCCTCAACGTGGTGCTGGACGAGCACAAGTCTGTGCTCAAGGCCGTGGCCGGGCACCATGTCCTGGCGCACCGGGAGGGCTGCCGCTTTCTGGACCAGCTCTACAAGGTGTCCATTCCGGCCAAGGCCGACATCGTCATCGTCACCCCCGGGGGCTACCCCAAGGACATCAACCTCTATCAGGCGCAAAAGGCCCTGGACAACTCCAAGAACGCGGTGCGCGACGGCGGCGTGGTGATCCTGGCCGCCGCCTGCACCGAAGGCCTGGGCGAGGAGGTCTTCGAGCGCTGGATGCTCAGCGCCCAATCCCCCGGCCAGCTCATCGCCGATATTCAGGAAAACTTCGTCCTGGGCGGGCACAAGGCGGCCGCCATCGCCCTGGTGATGAAAAAGGCCAGGATATGCCTCGTGTCCGACCTGGACCCGGACTTCAGCCGAAGTCTCTTCTTCGAGCCCCAGGACTCGGTGGACAAGGCCCTTCAGGCTGCCCTGGGCGAATTTGGGCCGTCGGCGACAGTGCTTTTCATGCCCTACGGGGGCTCCACGCTTCCGGCACTGGACTGAGGCCTGCCCGTGCGGCCGGGCTGGGCCTCCGCACGGCTCCCGCGTCATGCCTGCCTGGGCTTTTCTCTCCAGGGGCCGAGACCTCCCCGGTGCGGCGCGTTCCCGCGCGCGGCGCGAAGCAATATGGGATTCCAAAGGGAGGAACTCCCTTTGGCTGCCGGAGGCATCTTCATCCACCTCATACTTCTTCTCTTCACGCCCTGGCCACGGGCAGCTCCTCCCAGACGGTGGTGTAGCGGGGCGAGCGCTTGCCCTGGCGCATCTTCCAAGTGCGCTCCACACCGCAGGCGGCCGGGAACAGCGTATCCCGCCCCCATCGGGCGTTGACGGCGTCCAGGGCGGCCATGAGCCTGCCGCCGCGCTCGTCCGGGGCGTGCATCAGCGAGAGTTGTGCGCCCTGCGCGGGCTCGATGCCGCAGAGCATGACCCCGGCCTTCTTGTAGCGGAAGCCGGGGCGGAAGATGCGCTCCAGCACGGCCGCACCCTGGGCGATCAGGCGCGGGGTGGCGTCGGTGGGCGGGTCCAGGGCCTGGCTCTGGGAGGCGCAGTACTGGGGTTCGCCCTCGATGAAGGTGTTGGTCTGCACGAAGACCAGGAT
>JBKICO010000142.1:0-6528 GCA_046567065.1 Acidobacteriota bacterium | reverse complement strand
CTTGGCCTGCGCCGCGCCGGACTGCCTGATGTTCTTCAAATACATCGGGCAGTCCGGCGCGGCGCAGGCCAAGGCGGGAGCCGGCGCGGTTCATCGCGGTGGTGTGGCCGGCCAATTCCGCCAGGCCGTACTGGCCTGTTGCTTCCCTGCGCGGCCACGGGTCCGGACATCCAGGCAAATTTCGTCCGCTCCGGACGCGAAGCTATAAGGGATTCCAAAGGGCGCAGCCCTTTGGCCGCCGGAGGCTTCTCCCCTTCCCGTGCGAACCGGATGTGACGAGGCCGCCGGAGGCTTCTCCCAAAACCCGTTCGAGTCGGATGTGAAGATGCCTCCGGCGGGCAAAGGGCCTTCGGCCCTCTGCACTCCCTTTTAGCTTCGCGCCGAGCGCGGTCGGGTTCTATTCTCCCACCAGCATGTCCAGCACGTCCTGGCGCTTGTCCTTGGGCAGGCGGGCCAGGAGCCTGTTGGCCCCGCAGAGCACCGCCAGGATAGCCGAGGTGACGATGTTGGGGCTGAGCCCCACGCCGAAGGTGCTCCCGGTCACGCCGTCCAGGCTCACCTCCACGAAGGATGCGGCCCTGGCGTCCGCCCCCACCCCCAAGGCCCGCTCCTCGTAGGAGTGGATGCGCAGCGGCAGCCCCAGCGCGTGCACGGCCGCGTCCAGCGGGCCGTTGCCCTCGCCCATGGCGCTGACGGTGCGCCTGCCCACGCCAACTTCCAGGCGGATGCCCTGGCGGCCGGGAACGTCCACCAGTTGGTGCCCGGCGTAGAGGATGGGCTTGGCCTTCTCCAGGTATTCGCGGGCGAAGAGCTTCCAGAGCGTCTCGGGCGGTATCTCGCCGCCGTGGGTGTCGGCGTGGTGCTGCACGGCGGCCGCGAACTCCACCTGGAGCCTGCGGGGCATCACCAGCCCGTAGGTGGCCTCCATCACGTAGGCCACGCCGCCCTTGCCGGACTGGCCGTTGACCCGCACGATGGCCTCGTAGCCGCGCCCCAGGTCCGCCGGGTCGATGGGCAGGTAGGGCACGTTCCAGAGCGAATCGGGCGTGCGCGCGGCGAAGCCCTTCTTGATGGCGTCCTGGTGGGAGCCGGAGAAGGCGGTGAACACAAGCTCGCCCGCGTAGGGGTGGCGCGGATGCACGGGCAGGCGGGTGAGTTCCTCCATGGCGGCGGTCACCTCGGCCATGCGCCGGAAGTCCAGCCCGGGCGCGATGCCCTGGGTGTGCAGGTTGAGCGCCAGGGTCACCAGGTCGGCGTTGCCGGTGCGCTCGCCGTTGCCGAACAGGCAGCCCTCCACGCGCTCGGCCCCGGCAAGCTGGGCCAACTCGGCGGCGGCCACCGCGCAGCCCCTGTCGTTGTGGGGGTGCACGGAGATGACCACGCTGTCGCGCCGGGCCAGGTTGCGGTGCATCCACTCGATCTGGTCGGCGTAGACGTTGGGCGTGGCCAGCTCCAGGGTGGCGGGCAGGTTGACGATCACCTTGTCCTCGGGGGTGGCGCCCCAGGCGGCGGTGACGTCGTCGCAGACGTCGCGGGCGAACTCCAGCTCCGTGCCGGTGAAGTTCTCGGGGGTGAACTCCAGGGTCCAGGCCGTATCGGGCTGGGCGGCGGTGAGCTGGCGGGTCAGGAGCACGGCCTCCACGGCCATGCGGCGCACTTCCTCGGGCGACTTCTGGAATACCACCTCGCGGAACACCGGGGCCGTGGACACGTAGATGTGCACGATGGCCGAGCGCGCGCCCTCGAGGGACTCCACGGTGCGCCGGATCAGGTGCTCGCGGGCCTGGGTCAGCACGGAGATGGTCACGTCGCGGGGGATGTGGCCGCCCTCGATGAGGGTGCGCACGAAATCGAAATCGGTCTGCGAGGCCGAGGGGAAGGCCACCTCGATCTCCTTGAAGCCGATATCCACCAGCAATTTGAACAGCTTGAGCTTGGAGGCGGTGTCCAGGGGGTCGAACAGGGCCTGGTTGCCGTCGCGCAGGTCCGTGGAGAGCCACGCGGGCGCCTGGGTGATGGTCTTGTCCGGCCAGGTGCGGTTCGTGAGGGCGACGGCGGGGAAGGGGCGGTATTTCTCGATCAAGCGGGCGGTCTGCATCTATGACTCCGGGGTTATCTGCGTTTTCGGCGCGAAGCGGCTCCACAACGGCTGCGGTTCGGGCCTGATAGTCGGCGTCTGTCGATCATGGCGGACCTCCTGCATGGTCGGTCACATGGAATGATGCCGCTTGGCGGCGGGTACGGGACGAAAACGGAAGAGAGAGGAAAAAACGAGTATCAGACCGCCAGGGGCGGTAGCGAGAGGGCGGCGGGAGCCGCGAGGAAGCGGGGGCGGAGGCTCAGCGTCGTGAACATGCATTCACGATACGGACCCTCCGCCCCGCTGTCAACAATGCGGGTGATGGAAAGGGGTTACATGCCAAGCGCGGCGGGCACGCGGCCAGGCAGGGCCTCGCCGCCAGGGCCGCCGCCCTCGGCCTGGAGCTCCCCGATGAGGCGGGAGAGCACCTGCGCCTGGGCGGCCAGCTCGGCCACGGCCTGGGCGGACTGGCGCATGGCGTCGGAAGTCTCGGAGGAGATGCGGCTGATGTCCTCCACGGAGTGGTTGATCTCCTCGCTGGCGGCGGACTGCTCCTCGGAGGCGGCGGCGATGGAGCGCACCTGGTCCGTGCTGCGGTCCACCAGCTCCACGATGGCGCGCAGGGCCTCGCCCGAGGCGCTGGCGATGGAGGTGGCCTTGCCCACCAGGGTCACGGTGCGCTCCACGCTTGCGATGTTGGAGCGGGTGCCGTCCTGGATGCCCCGGATGGCCTCGCCCACCTCCTTGGTGGCGGTCATGGTCTTCTCTGCCAGCTTGCGCACCTCGTCGGCCACGACGGCGAAGCCGCGCCCGGCCTCGCCCGCGCGGGCGGCCTCGATGGCGGCGTTGAGGGCCAGCAGGTTGGTCTGGTCCGCGATGTCGGAAATCACGCCCATGATGCGCCCGATGGCCTCGGCCTGGGCGCCCAGGCCGGTCATGTCGGTCTTGAGCCCCTCGGCTTGTTTGGCGACCGTGCCGATCTCGCGCACCACCTCGTCCACGGCCTTGGCCCCTTCCTGGGCGCGGGCTTTGGCCTGCTCCGAGGTTTCGGCGGCCTGGGAGGCGTTGCGGGCCACCTCCAGCACGGTGGCGTTCATCTGCTCCATGGCGGTGGCCGTTTCGGCCACGCGTCCGGTCTGCAGCTCGGCCCCGCGCGTGGACTGCTCCACCTGGGCGGAGAGCTCCTCCGAGGCGGAGGAGATGACCTCGGCCACGTCCTCCAGCCTGACTGCGGCCTGGAGCATGCCTTCGGCCTTGGCGCGCTCGGCCCTGGCGGTGGCCTCCTCGGCGGCGGCGGTGGCCTCGCGGGCGGCCTGGGCCTGGCTGGCGGCGTCTTCGGTCTTCTGGTTGGCCTCGCCGATCTTCTCTTTCAAGGTGGAGACCATGCGGATGAGCACCGCGTACACGCCGCCCTTGCCCTCAACGGGCTTGAAGGCCACGTCCAGGTTGCCTCCGGCCACCTCGGCGGCCACCTGGCCCAGGTAGCCGGGGTCCTCTCCGAGCTGGCCGCGCACGTTGCGCGTGATGAAGAAGGCCAGGGCCGCGCCCGCGGCAACGCAGAGCGCGATGGCCAGGAGCAGCTTGATGCGGCCGGAGGAGTATTCCTCAAGGGCCTTGGCCGCGCTGACTTCGCCGCCCTTGGTGTTCATCGCCACAAGTTTGTTCAATGAGGCGAGCGCCTGCTGGAGCAGCTTCGCTGACTCGCCTGTGGCCAACTCGGCCGCCTTGGTCTGGTTAATCTCGGAGAGTTTGGCTATTTTTTCGTGCTGCCCCTGATAACTTTTCCAGAGTTCCAGGAATTTCCGCAACTCGGCGTGCTCTTCGGCCTGATCCGGCGTGACGAGCTTTTCGTATTCCGCCAGCAGCCGTGTGACTTTCTCTTTGGCCGTCTTCATGCGCTCCACGTAGTCGCGCATCTGGGCCTCATCCGTGGAGAGCACGTGCACCAGCTCGTAACGGCGGAACTCGTTCACCGATTCGTTGATTTGGCCGAGGCGGGCGATGCTCGGCAGCCAGTCCCCGGCCAGCAGCTCCGTCTCGGTGCGGATGGCCCCCATTTCGGCGATGGCGAACAGGCCCACTCCGACCACCAGCGACACCACAATGCCGAAACCTCCGAACAGTTTGACCGACAGCTTCATGGCCCAACTCCTGAAAGAAATTCCGTGAGGAAATACCCACCCTTGTCTGATGGAACTCCAGCAGAATATGACAAAGTCGTCAATTCAAGTTTTGGAGGCGAGAGGCTGCGTAGCGGGCGTCCGCGTAAGCCCTCAGGGCAGGGGCACGGGCCGGAAGGGCTGGTGCAGGTAGCGCTCCACGGCCTCGATCACCACCACGTCGGGCTTCTCGGCCTCGATGATCTGGGGCTGGAAGGTGTGCTCCCAGAGGAAGACGCTGCGGCTGAAGCGCTGCGAGAGGAAAGGGATGGCCGTGCTGGAGAAGCTGTCCCGGAAGAAGACGGCCTTGGGCAGGGCCTTGTCCCCGGTTTCGAGCACCACCATGTCGCGCCCGGAGCGCATGGCCGGGTTGGGGTAGCCCGGAGGCCCGGCGGCGTGCGCCCGCGTGGGGGAGAGGCGCTCCATCTCGATGTCGTGTTCGGTGAGGGTGTCCGTGAGCAGGAGCATGTCCGAGAGGTCGCCACCGTGGGTGTCGAACTCGATGGCGTGGTATTCCTCGTCGGCCAGGGGCGGCATTTCCGGGAAGCGCGCCCGCAGGGCCTCCACGATGGCCGCGCTGCCACGGAACGCGCCCCAGCCGTTCCAGTGGGTGTCCGTCTTCCAGTAGGCGCGGCGCACGTCGCCCGCGCTGGCCAGGGCCGGGCGCAGATCCAGGAAGGGGACGCCCGCCTCGCGCATGGCCTGGGCCAGCTGGTCCAGCCGGGTCACGGGGGAGAGCTTGTGCATGGCCGGGGGCATGAACTGGCCGTAGACGCTGGCCTTGTTGGGCGCGATCACCAGGAGCAGGGCGGTGCCCCGGGCCGCCAGCCAGTCGCGGCGGGCCTTCATTTCGGCCGAGAAGGCGGCCAGCTCCTCGGGGCTGAGCAGGTTCACGCCCAGCCAGTCCTCCAGTGCTGACTCCATGTTGAAGAACAGCCAGCCGTCCCGGCCAAGAATCACGTTCTTGGAGGGCGACTCGTTGAACAGGGCCAGCTTGATGCGGTTGGCCGTGCGGATCATGTCGTCGCGGAAGGGGAAGGTCTCCCCGTAGGAGGTGGTCAGCTGCTTGGCGAAGGCCTTGAAGTCCCGCCCGGCCAGGGAGAGCGGCGGCAGCGGGGTCTTGAGGCGGTTCTCCACGGCCTTGGGGCCTTGGGAGACGCCCAGCAGGGCCAGCCCCTGCGGCAGGATCAGGGGCAGCAGGAGCAGGGCGGCGCTGACGGCGGTGAGGATGCGTTTCATGGCTGCGGCTCAGAATTGGGCGTAGATGAAAGGTGCGTAGGTTCCGGCGGCCAGCTGCAGGAGCGCCGCCGCCAGCAGGGCGGGGGCCGCGACGCGGGCGCAAACTCCGGCCACGGCGGGGGAGAGCGCCTCCAGCCGGGCGGCCAGCCAGGGCAGGGCCGGTGCGCTGCCGATCAGGCCCACGGCCAGGGCCGCCATGTACTGCCGGTTCACACGCACCATCCAGGTGTAGTCGAAGCTCCCCTGGTTGGCTCCGGCCAGGGCCGAGAAGTAGGCCAGGGCCTGGCTGAAGTCCGCTGCGCGGAAGAACACCCAGCCCAGGCAAACCACGGCCAGGGCGTAGGCGTGGCGCAGGGGCCGGGGCAACCCGTCCAGGGCGCGGCCCACGCGGGTGCGCTCCAGGGCCAGGAACACCCCGTGCCACAAACCCCAGACCACGAAGCTCCAGGAGGCCCCGTGCCACAGGCCGCACAGGGCGAACACCGTCAGCAGGTTGCGCTGCACCTTCCAGGGGGCCACGCGCCCGCCGCCCAGGGGGATGTAGAGGTAGTCGCGGAACCAGCTCGAGAGCGTCATGTGCCAGCGCCGCCAGAACTCGCGCACGGACTGGCTGACGTAAGGGTAGTTGAAGTTCTCGGGCAGCTTGTAGCCGAACATCCTGCCCAGGCCCACGGCCATGTCCGTGTAGCCGGAGAAGTCGAAGTAGAGCTGCAGGGAGTAGCTGGCCAGCCCCAGCCAGGCCGTACCCATGTCCAGGCGCCCGGCGGGTTCGCCGAAGGCGGCGTCGGCCATGGGGCCGAGCGTTCCGGCCACCAGGGCCTTCTTGGCCAGGCCCACGGCCAGGCGGGCCAGCCCGGCGCGCAGGTCCTCAATGCTTGGGCCTGCGGGCCAGCCGCCCTCGGGGAACATGTCGCGGTAGCGGGCGATGGGGCCTGCCGTGATCTTGGGGAAGAAGATCATGAACAGGCCGAAGCGCAGGGGGTTGGCCTCCGGGGCCTGTTGCCCGCGCGAGACGTCCATCAGGTAGGCCACGGCCGAGAAGGTGAAGAA
>JBKICO010000141.1:0-3425 GCA_046567065.1 Acidobacteriota bacterium | reverse complement strand
CCCGGGAGCCCAAGCCCGGCCAGGCCATCATCCGCGACGTCATCCTGCACAGCGACGGCTCCATGTGGCCCCTGCTCACCGTGAAGGGCGGCGGCTCGGGCTGGCCGCTCAAGCTGGGCGAGACCGTGAAGGAAGATTTCTTCATCGAGATGAACGGCCCCGAGGTCTACAAGAACGCCGTGCGCTCCATGGGCCAGGTCTGCGAGGAGATCGTGGAGAAGAACGGCCTGAAAATGGACGACATCGACCTGTTCATCCCGCACCAGGCCAACCTGCGCATCATCGAGGCCGTGGGCAAGCGCCTGAAGTTCTTCGGGGACAGGGTCATGGTCACCGTGGACCGCTACGGCAACACCTCGGCCGCCTCCGTGGCCATCGCCCTGGCCGACGCCAAGCTCGAAGGGCGCATCAAGCCCGGGGCCAAGGTGCTGCTGACCACTTTCGGCGGCGGTTTCACCTTCGCCGCGGCCATTCTGGAGTTCGTCTAGGCCCCCGCCGGCGCCAAATTGGCGTTTGAGTTATGCGTTTGTTTGGGTTAAGGGACAATCCTCAATTCATACCGGAACGATCATGAACAACCCACCCCGCCTCACCGCCCTCGTCACCGGAGGCTCGCGCGGCATCGGCGCGGCCGTGGCCAAGCAGTTGGCCAAAGACGGCTATTCCGTCATCTTCACGTATGTTTCCAAGCCCGACGAGGCCAACGCCGTGGCGGCCCACATCATGGCCGAAGGCGGCGAGGCCCAGGCCGTGCGCCTTGACGTCTCCGACAGGGCCGCCGTGCCCGCCTTCTTCAAGGAGCACATCGAGGGCAAGGTCGAGCTGGAGGTGCTGGTGAACAACGCCGGCATCACCAAGGACGGCCTGCTGGTGCGCATGAAGGACGAGGACTGGGACCGCGTGATCGGCGTGAACCTCACCGGGGCCTTCACCTGCCTGCGCGAGGCCGCCAAGATCATGATGAAGCGCCGCAGCGGCCGCATCATCAACATGGTCTCCGTGGTGGCCCAGTCCGGCAATGCTGGCCAGGCCAACTACGTGGCCGCCAAGGCCGGGCTCGTGGGCCTGACCAAGTCCGCCGCGGTGGAGCTGGCCCCGCGCGGCGTCACCGTGAACGCCGTGGCGCCCGGGTTCATCGAAACCGACATGACCGCCGTGCTGCCCGATGCGGCCAAGGCGGCCTTTCTCGAACAAATTCCGCTCAAACGCCCGGGCACCGCGGAGGACGTAGCCGCCGCGGTCTCTTACCTCGCCTCCCCGGGCGCGGCCTACGTCACCGGACAGGTGCTGGCCGTCAACGGCGGACTCCATCGCTAACACAGTACAACCACTCGCTCTTAAGTAAGGAGAAAACCATGTCCGTCGCTGAAAAAGTTAAAGAAATCATTGTGGACCAGCTGGGTGTGTCCGCTGACGAAGTCCTTCCCGAAGCCAAGTTCGTTGACGACCTGGGCGCCGACTCCCTGGACCTCACCGAGCTGATCATGGCCATGGAAGAGGAGTTCGGCGTCGAGATCGCCGACGAAGACGCTCAGAAGATCGTCAAAGTCCAGGACGCCATCTCCTACGTCGAAGCCAAAAAAGGCTAAACCGGTCCGGCGGCCGGCCGACATCTCCGGCCGCCTCATTTTTCCAAGGTGCCAATCACAATGAAGCTGCATAGAGTCGTCGTCACCGGTCTGGCCGCCGTCACGCCTATCGGCAACGATCTGGAATCCAGCTGGCAGAATCTCCTGAACGGCGTTTCGGGCGCTGCCCCTGTCACCCGTTTCGATACCACGGGCTACGACACCACCTTCGCCTGCGAGGTCAAAGGGTTCGATCCCTCCAAGCACATCCCGGCCAAGCAGGCCAGGAGGATGGACCTGTTCACGCAGTACGCCGTGTGCGCCTCGCTCATGGCGGTGGAGCATTCGGGGCTGAAGATCACCCCCGAGCTCGCCGAGCATGTGGGCGTGCTCATCGGCTGCGGCCTGGGCGGCCTGCACACCATCGAGCTGCAGCACCAGAAGCTGCTGGCCGACGGCCCCGGGCGCGTCTCGCCCTTCTTCATCCCCGTGCTGATCGCCAACATGGCCGCTGGCCAGGCCGCGATCTTCACCGGAGCCAAGGGCCCCAACGTCTGCACCACCACGGCCTGCGCCTCCGGCGCGCACGGCGTGGGCTACGCCTACACCGACATCATGCTCGGCCGGGCCAAGGCCATGATCTGCGGCGGCGCGGAATCCACCATCGCCCCCCTGGGCATGAGCGGATTCAACGCCCTCAAGGCTCTCTCCACCCGCAACGACGAGCCCACCAAGGCCTCCCGCCCCTTCGAGAAGAACCGCACCGGGTTCGTGATGGGCGAGGGCTCGGGCATCCTCGTGCTGGAGGAGCTGGAGCACGCCAAGGCGCGCGGCGCGAAGATTCTGGCCGAGGTCGTGGGCTTCGGCGCCTCCGGCGACGCCTTCCACATGACCGCCCCGCCGGAATCCGGCGAAGGCGCGGCCCTGGCCATGAAGGCCGCCCTGCGCGAGTCCGGCCTGGCCCCCGAGGCGGTGGACAGCATCAACGCCCACGGCACCTCCACGCAGTTGAACGACATGTGCGAGACCCGCGCCCTTAAGAGCGTCTTCGGCGACCACGCCTACAAGCTCTCGGTGACGGCCAACAAGTCCATGATCGGCCACTGCCTGGGCGCCGCCGGGGCCATCGAGAGCGTGTTCTCGGTGATGTCCATCATGGAGGGCGTGGTGCCCCCCACCATCAACTACGAGACCCCCGACCCCGAGTGCGACCTGGACTACACCCCGCTGACCCCCAAGAAGCGCGACGTGTCCGTGGTCATGAACAACTCCTTCGGGTTCGGCGGCACCAACGCAAGCCTGATCTTCAAGAAGTACGCCGAATAGGCGCGCTTCTTGGGCGAAATAACCAGGGAGGCTCCGCCTCCCCGGACCCCGCCGCCCAAACTCTTGGGCAGGGGGATGATCTGACTGCACCCCCAACGGCTTCGCGTTCACGAACGCGCATCCGGTGGCTTCAAGGAAACGACAAACCCGGGAAGGCTCAGCCTTCCCGGGTTTTTAATTTGCGGGTCAAGGGGGCCACGCCCCCTTGCGGGGTGCGGGGCAGCGCCCCGCTCTTCCTCCCTCTTCTTCAGCATCATCCGCAAAGTTCGCCGCCGAGATATTTCCTTTGACGGCGCGGCCGGAAACGGCGAAGTTGCCTTTTTCACGCGCTGGAACGTCCGGGCGCGCCTTGATCCGCCCCGCCTCGTCCTCCTGCGCAGCTTGCCGCCAATCCGCTTAACCGACCACAGGAGCGCACCCCCATGGACGAAATACTCATCCGCGACCCCGAGTTGGCCGCCGCCATAGTCAACGAGATCGACCGCCAGGTCAGCGGGCTGGAACTGATCGCCTCAGAGAACTTCGTCTCCG
>JBKICO010000140.1:0-4460 GCA_046567065.1 Acidobacteriota bacterium | reverse complement strand
AGCGCCACATGCTCCAGCAGCTCAAGGCCGAGAAGGACGCCTACGTCAGCAACTGGCGCAACGAGGTCAGCAACAAGCTGGCCATGGCCCGGCAGGATCTGAGCACACTCACGGAGGAAGTCTCCAAGTCTTCCCGCTTGAGCGAACTCTCCACGCTCACCGCCCCGGTGACCGCCGTGGTGCTCGACATCGTCAAATTTCCCAGCGAGAGCGTGGTCAAGGCGGGCGAACCCGTGATGACCCTGGTTCCGCTCAATGTGCCGCTTGAAGTCGAGGCCCTCATCCAGCCCAAGGACATCGGCTTCCTGCGCGTGGGCGACCCCTGCGTCATCAAGCTGGAGGCCTTCCCCTACCACCGGCACGGGTTGCTCCGGGGCAAGGTGCGCGTGGTCGGCGAAGACCAGCTCACCAAGGACACCCCCACCGGCAGGGTGGGTGTCTATCCCGCCCGCGTGGAGATCACGGACATGAGCGAGATCAGGAACGTGCCGGACGATTTCAGGCTGGTTCCGGGCATGAGCCTGGAAGTCGGCATCAAGGTGGGTTCGCGCAGGGTCATCACCTACCTGATGTACCCCATCATGCGCGCTTTGGACGATTCCATCAGGGAACGCTAATATCAGGCCTCAAGGAGCAGATATGGTCACCAGCAATATGTTTTTCGCCAACAAGGGGGCGGCCGCGAGCCGGGGCACGGAATCGGTCGCCACCCCCGAACTGACCCTGGTTCCCCTGGAGCCGGGCCGGCACGTGATCGCCTTCACCGGCATCGACGTCCCCCAGAAAGACCTGGGCGGCCTGAACATCCCTTGCCTCCAGCTCAGCGTTCTGCCCGTTCCGGGCTCCGGCTCCGTGGCGTTCGATTCCGGCGAGGTGGCATGGCTGACCTCTCCTGGGCAGGAGGTGGCCGTCACCGTTGGTGAGCGCGGCGCCATCGTGCAGTTTTTGACCCTGCGCCCCGGTGACTATCCCACCACGGGCATGCACCTGGAGGTCCGCAGGCATCAGGGGACAGCGCAGGGCGCGCCTTTCGCCCAGGCTCCCCAATCTCCCCAGGCCCCGATGTTCGGGCAGCAGCCCCAGGCGGCTCCCTTTGGCCAGCAGCCCCAAGCGGCTCCCTTCGGGCAGCCGCAGGCGGCACCCCAAGCTCCCCAGGCTCCGATGTTCGGGCAGCAGCCCCAGGCGGCCCCCTTTGGCCAGCAGCCGCAGGCGGCTTCTTTCGGCCAGCCGCAGGCGGCACCCCAAGCTCCCCAGGCTCCGATGTTCGGGCAGCAGCCCCAGGCGGCTCCCTTTGGCCAGCAGCCCCAAGCGGCTCCCTTCGGGCAGCCACAGGCCGCTCCCCAGGCTCCCCAGGCTCCCCAGGCTCCGATGTTCGGCCAGCAGACCCAGACCGCGCCCGGCATCAAGCTGCACGTGGCCTGCCACATCCAGAACATCGGCGACCAGGTCGCCGAGGACGGCCAGCCCGCGGGCCTGCCCGGCTCCAAACTGCGCCTCGAGGCTGTGGCCATGCTGGCCGAGGGCCTGGACGCCGACGCCCTGGAATACGCCGCCATCTCCCACGAGGGGCGCCTGACCCCTTGGGCGGCGGCTCCCCAGTTCTGCGGCACGCGGGGCATGGGCATGCCCCTGCTCGGGTTCGTTGCCAGGCTCAAGGGCCAGGCCGAGGCCAAGTACGACATCTGCTATTCCGGCACCTTCATCCAGGCCGGGCAGATGGCGGAGGTGCGCAACGGCGAATTCCTCCAGTCCGTCCAGCCGGGCGACATGCTCGAATCCCTGCGCGTGCGCATCGCGCCCAAGGGCGCGTTCTAGGCCCCGCGCGGTTTTATTCGCCCCCGCGCCACAGGGCGCGGGGGCGGCTCCGCCCGGGACGCAAGGGCCTTCATCCCGTGCGTGAAAGCACGCTCCGCATCCCAAGGCCGCCACTCAAGCCCACGGGTTCCCGCTGATGCAGCGCAACGGCCTGACCGTCCTCTTCATCCACTACGATTTCCCCAGCCAGTTCCGAGGGCTGGTGGCCCATTACCTGGCCCGCCCCGGCGTGCGGGTGGCCGCCATCCAGCAGGCCTGCGCCTCCGCCCCCTTCGAGGGCGTGCACTACGCCACCTACCAGGTGGCGGGGCAGCCCCCGGCGGGCACGCATGCCTACGCCCGCAACCTGGAGGCCCAGGTGCGGCGGGGGGCCGCCGTGCTGGAGGCCGCCGCGCGCCTGCGCGCCCAGGGCGTCGTGCCGGACCTGATCTACGTGCATCCGGGCTGGGGCGAGGCCCTGTTTCTGGAGCAGGCCTTTCCCGAGGCCAAACGCATCGTCTATTGCGAATTCTACTACCGGATGAGCGGGGCCGACGTGGGCTTCGACCCCGAATTCCCGGCCCCGCCCGAGCTTGGCCCGGTGCTGGCCATGCAGAACACGGCCGTGCTGCACGCGCTCAACGCCTGCCACGCCGCCGTAAGCCCGACCCTCTGGCAGAAGCAGGGCCACCCCGCACATTGGCGCCCGCTCATCGAGGTGATCCACGAGGGCATCGATACGGACCTGGTCCGCCCCGACCCCTCGGCCGCGCTGCACCTGGGGCCAGGCCTGCCCGTGCTGCGCGCGGGGGACGAGGTGGTCACCTTCGTCTCCCGCGACCTGGAGCCCTACCGGGGCTTCCACACCTTCATGCGCGCCCTGCCGGAGCTGCTGGCCCGCAGGCCCGGCTGCCGCGTGCTGGTGGTGGGCAAGGACGGCCCGGGCTACGGCCCCAACCCGCCCGAGGGTCTCACCTGGCGGCAGAAGCACCTGGCAGAAAACCGCATCGACCTCTCCCGGGTGCACTTCCTGGGCGCGGTGCCCTACAACGTTTACCTCAAGCTGCTTCAGGTGTCGGCCTGCCACATCTATTTGAGCTATCCCTTCGTGCTGTCCTGGTCCTGCATCGAGGCCATGTCCGCCGGGTGCCTGATGGTCGGCTCGGCCACCACGCCGGTGATGGAGGCCATCGAGCACGGGGTCAACGGGCTGCTGACGGACTTCTTCGACCCCTCGGCCCTGGCCTCCACGGTGGCCGCTGTGCTGGAGTCCCCCTCGCGCTTCGCGCACCTGCGTGCGGCGGCCAGGCACACCGCCGTCACCCGCTACGACCACAGCCGCGTCTGCCTGCCCGCGCACCTGCGCATGGCGCAGCGGGTGCTGGAGGGCCGATGAAATCGAAATATTCCCGCCCGGACGCCGAAGCCGAGGCCCTGATCCGCGCCGCTCAGGAAGACCTGCGCACGGCTGAAAGCCTGCTGGCCTCGGGCCAGGCCGCGCAAGCCCTGCCCCTGGCCCGGCGCTGCCTGGGCCTGGACGAGACCCACGCTCCGGCCCTGGCCTTGGCTTGCCGGATCCACGCGGCCCTGGGCGACATGGAGCAGGCCCTGGACTGTTCCGGGCGCGTGGCGCGCATGGCCCCGGACCTGCCCGCCGCGTTGATGCTCCACGCCTCCTGCCTGCACGCGGCCCGCGACTTCGCCGCCTGCCGCAGCCAATGCCTGAAGGTGCTCGCGCAGGACCCGTACAACCGCGAGGCCCTGCGCTTCCTGCTCGCCTGCGGGTTGTCGCTGGGCGCGGGCGCGGCGCTCCAGGGGGAGGCCGTGCGTCTGGCCTCGCTCTCCGATTCCGTGGAGGACTGGGCCTTGGCCCTGCGCACCCTGGCCGAGGCCTCTGCCGGTCAGCCCTTCGGAATGGCCGTGCTCCAAAGTGGGCACATCTGCGGCGCGGCCCTGGACCCCCGGCGGCCGCAGGACCAACTGGGCGTGGCGTTCAGCGCGGGCGGTTCCCCGGCTTGGGTTATTCCAGCGGGCTTGACCCACCCGGCCTTCGCCCTGGCCTCCCTGCCGGACGGCCACGCCTTCCGCATGCCCCTGCCCACAGCCTGGGCGGGCGCGGAGGTGGCGGCGGCCCTGGCCGATTCCGGCATCGCCTGCCACGGCTCGCCGCTCAAGCCCGCAGGGGCGGGTGCGGCCCAGGGCAGGGCGGCGGTGGAGGCCTCCAACCGCATCGCAGGGCATCTGTGGCACCCGGCGGAACCGGGCAGGCGGCGCACCGTGCGCCTGGCGGACGAAGCCGGGCAAGTGCGCGAGGTGTTGGCGGACCGCTTCCGGCCCGAACTTCTGGAAAAGGGCCTGCACGACGGCGCACACGGCTTCGAGGCCGTATGGGAGCCCGCCGCGCAGGGCGGCTGCTGCGCCCGCGTCACGGTCAGCGATGCGGCCACGGGAGCGCCGCTGCCTGGCTCGCCCGTCACCGTCTGCGATCCCGGGCGCACCATCGCGGCTCTTGCGGCCTACAACGGCTGGCTGCGCCAGGCCGGGCTGAATCCGGATGCGCCGCCGCCCCTGCCGCCGCAGTGCCGGGGGGAGTTCCTGCGCGCCGTGCGGGAACGCGGGGCGCTCTGGCTGGCGGAGCTGGAAACCCTGGCCGCCGAGGCGCTTCG
>JBKICO010000139.1:0-3045 GCA_046567065.1 Acidobacteriota bacterium | reverse complement strand
GGGGCAGGTGTCACAGGAATGGCACACCTCGCAGCCGCCCTTGTAGGGGTACGGGGTGAACACAGCGTAGCTGCGGTTCATCTTGCCGGAGTCGTCCCATTCCAGGTCCAGCTTCTCGAACTTCTTCTTGGCCTCGCGCGAGGGGGTGGGCAGGGGCACGCACCCGCCGATAAGCTCGGGCATCACGCTCTGGGCGGCGCTCATCACCAGGGTTATGGCCAGGTTGTGGAAGGCGAAGCCGAACTTGGTGTGCTCCTCGAAGGCGCGCTGCACCGCGTTCTCGGTGTCCTCGTCCAGATAGACCAGCAGGAAGCCGTCGTCCGCATCGGCCTTGGTGGGCTCCATGCGGAAAGCCTTCAGCTCTTTCTCCCAGGTGGTCCAGTACTTCTCCAGCAGTTCGGCCAGCTCATGCTCGATGCGCATAAGCCCGCTGATTTCCATGTAGTATTCCAGGTCGAACTCGGGTTGGGTCTGGATCTTGTCCAGGCTCATGTTTTCCTTGCCCACGGGATGCTCCTTGCGAGGGATTGCGGTGGCGGGGGATGTAGCCTGTTTGCGGCTCGTGGGCAACCTAGGGAAGGGCCACGCCCAGCAGCAGGGCCCGCCTGTCCGGACCGGCGAAGAAGCGCTGGAAGCGGTCCATGCCCTCGGGCGAGGCCAGGTTCAGCTTGTGCACCCCGGACTTGGGCGTGGCCTGGTAGAGCCAGCGCCCGCCCGAGGCGTCCGGCAGGATCAGGCCCACGTGGTAGTGCTGCATCCCGTAACCCTTGCGGCGGCCCGGCTGGCTGAAGCTGACCAGAGCGGCCTGGCTGGGGGCGATCTGGGCCAGCGCGCTCTTCCAGGCGGCGCGGTCGTCCAGGGGGAAGCCGCGCATGGTTTCGCCGGTGTCCGCCGGGGACACGGCCTGGGCCTGGGGCAGCAGCCAGCGCCGGGGGAGCTGGTCCGTGAGGTTGAGGATGATGTCGAAGCCGAAGTCCCAGTCCTGCCCGTTGGGCGCACCCGGGCCGGAGTCGCCCTGGCGGTCGCGCGCGGCCTGGCGCGGGTCGGCCGTGGTGGCCCCCAGCAGGCGCATGAGGCTGTAGTCCAGACCGGAGCAGTTCAGGCCGGGCGTGGGGAAGGATTGCTCCGGGTGCTCGAAGGTGGTCCAGCGGCCCGAGGGGTCGCGCACGCCGTCCGGGCGGTAGGGGATGCCCAGCAGGGCGTCGGCCTTGGCGGTGAGGTCGGCGGCCGTGGCCGAGGCGGCGAGTAGTAGGAACAGCAATGTGAATAGGATCTGTCTCATGGGAACTGGGAGTGTCTCCACATTCAAATGTTGTTACGCCGAAGGACGCCCTGATGCCGCATGGAGGAACTCTCCACTAACGTCGCGTCTCAGAGCCCTCCGCCCTCGTATCCGAACCTGTTGATGCGATCAATCGCGTCAACCAATGCGGTCGGACTCAGGGGGGTGAGCGTCCCCAAATCCCAAACATAAAGCCCCCGGCTGCGCGTGAGCGCAGCCGGGGGCTTTTCAATCGTTGATTGCGTTCCGCAGGCTATTCGGCCTTGGCGCGCTTTCTCTGCCCGGCCAGCAGGTGGCGCTTGGTGGCGTTCAGCTCGGCCTTGCGCAGACGGATGGAAAGCGGCGTGACCTCCACCAGTTCGTCCTCGCGCACGAAGTGGATGGCCCTCTCCAGCGTCATGGGCCGGATGGGGGTCAGGGTCGTGGCCTCGTCCTTGCCGGAGGCGCGCATGTTGGTGAGCTTCTTCTCCTTGGCGGGGTTCACGTCCAGGTCGTTGTCGCGGTTGTGCTCGCCGATGATCATGCCTTCGTACACCGGGTCGCCAGCCTTGATGAACATCTCGCCGCGCGGCTCCAGGTTGTAGATGCCGTAGGCCACGCCCACACCGGAGCGGTCCGCCACCAGGGAGCCGGTGAAGCGGCTGGGGATCTCGCCCCGGAAGGGCTCGTAGCCTTCCAGGTAGGCGTTCAGGATGCCGGTGCCCTTGGTGTCGGTCAGGAACTCGTCGCGGTAGCCGATGAGCCCGCGCGAAGGCACGGAGAATTCCAGGCGCACGCGGCCCTTGCCGTTGTTGACCATGTTCACCATGCGGCCCTTGCGCACGGAGAGCTTCTCCGTGACCACGCCCATGAAGGCCTCGTCGCAGTCCACAAAGACGCGCTCGATGGGCTCCAGGCGCTGTCCGTCGTCGCCCTTCTTGAAGATGACCTCGGGGCGGCCGATGGAGAGCTCGAAGCCCTCGCGGCGCATGGTCTCAACCAGGATGGCCATCTGGAACTCGCCGCGGCCCTTGACCACGAAGCTCTCGCCTTCAGTGCTCGGCTCCACCTTGATGGCCACGTTGGAGAGCATCTCCTTCTCCAGGCGCTCCAGGATCTTGCGCGACTGCACCAGCTTGCCCTCGCGCCCGGCCAGGGGGGAGGTGTTGATGCCGAACTTCATGGCCACGGTGGGCTCGTCCACGGTGATGCGCGGCAGGGCCTTGGGGGCGTCCTTGGTGCAGATGGTGTCGCCGATCTTCACGTCCTCGATGCCCGCCAGAACGATGATGTCGCCCGCGTTGGCCTCGGCGGCGTCGATGAGCGACGGGCCGCGGTAGGTCTGCAGGCGGGAGACGCGCAGCGTGGTGACCGCGCCGCCCTCGCCCAGGCAGACCAGGGAGTCGTTCTGCTTGGCCTGCCCGGCCATGATGCGCCCGATGGCCAGCCTGCCCAGGAAGTCGGAGTAGCCCAGGTCCGCCACGAGCATCTGGAAGGGCTCCTCGGGGTTGAACTTGGGGGCCGGGATGTGGTTGACCAGGGCCTCGAACAGGGGCTTGAGGTCCGTGCCTTCGCCTTCCAGCTCGGTCTTGGCGATGCCCTCGCGCCCGATGGCGTAGAGCACGGGGAAGTCGAGCTGCTTCTCGGTGGCGTCCAGGTCGATGAACAGGTCGTAGACCTCGTTGAGGACTTCCTGGGTGCGGGCGTCCTTGCGGTCGATCTTGTTGACCACCACGATGATGGTCAGCTCGCGGTCCAGGGCCTTTTTCAGCACGAAGCGGGTC
>JBKICO010000138.1:0-4026 GCA_046567065.1 Acidobacteriota bacterium | reverse complement strand
GAGGCCCAGTCCTCGGGCGCGCCCGTGATCTACGCCGACGCCACCAGCCTGCCCGAGGTGGCCGGGGACGCGGGCCTGCCCTTCTATCCCGAATCCCCCGAGGACCTGGCGGCCAAGATATCCATGATCCTCGACCAGCCGGACCTGCGCAAACAGATGGTGGCCAAGGGCTTCGTGCAGTCGGCCAAGTTCCGCTGGGACCGCGCCGCCGAGACCCTCTGGCGCGTGCTGCGCGAAGCGGCGGGAGCGTAAGGCCGTGCCCGCCCTGCCCCGCATCACCGTCGTCACGCCCTCCTACAACCAGGCGCAGTACCTGGCCCGCACCCTGGACAGCGTGGCCATGCAGAAAGGCGTGGACGTGGAGCACTTCGTGCTCGACGGCGGCTCCACCGACAACACCGTGGAGGTCATCCGCGAGCACGGCGGCCACCTGGCCTGGTGGCGCAGCGAGAAGGACGCCGGGCAGACCGCCGCGTTGATCGAAGGCTTCGAGCGCGCCACGGGGCAGGTGCTCTGCTGGCTCAACTCCGACGACTACTTCTGGGACGACCAGGCCCTGCTCCGCGTGGCCCGCGCCTTCGCACAGAACCCGGACACGGCCATGGTCTCGGGCGACACGGCGCTGGTGGCCGAGGACGGCCGCCCCGTGATGATGGACATGGTCTGGCGGCCCACGGCCCGGCAGATGCGCCACAACATGGCCGTGCCCCAGCAGTCCACCTTCTGGAGCGCCGAGGCCTACCGCGCCGTGGGCGGCATCGACCCGAATTTCCGCTACTGCATGGACTTCGACCTGTTCCAGCGCATGAGCCAGGGCAGGCGCATCGTGCGCATCCCGCACGTGCTGGCCGCCTTCAGGCTGCAGCCCGCCTCAAAGACGGCCACCTGGGGCGACGTGTTCCGCCATGAGGTGGCCATCTGCCAGAACCGTTACGGCAAGGGGCTCGCGCACGCCCTGGCGGTCAAGGCCGTGACCATGGAGATCAGGCTGGGCGCGGCCTGGGCCGAACTCTGCGCCCTGGCCTCGGGCCGGAAACTGCCCTGCCTGGCCAACGCCCGCTGGGAGCCTTGCCGGGCCTGGGTGCGCAGGAAATACGGGTTGCAGTTCTAGTCCGTCTCCTCCTAACGTGTTGACCGTTGTCCGGCCCTGCCGTATATTAAACCATGCGTTTTGAATTCATCGAACTGGAGAGCTTCGCCGCCATCCGCGACGATCTCTTTTCGGACGATGTGTTCCTGGAACTGCAACTCCACCTCGCCAGCCAGCCGGGCGCAGGGGCGGTGATCCCCGGGACGGGCGGGTGCAGGAAGCTGCGCTGGGCCGCACGGGGCAAAGGCCGTCGCGGTGGTTCCAGGGTGATTTATTTCATCCAGTTGCGTCCTGGCAGGATCGTGCTCGTGACCGCCTATTCCAAAGGCGAGCTGGAAGACATTCCACGGGATTGGTTGCGCAGGATCAAGGAGGCTTTTTCCCATGAGTAAGGCCAAACAGGCCCTCGCCGCCATGATGGACGGCCTGGAGGCGGGCGCGCCGCCGCGTTGGGCGCGCAAGACCGTGTTCCAGACCCTCGACGACGGCTCCGTGCTGCGCCGGATCATCCGCGAGAACGGCGAGGTCGAAAAGGAAGAGCTCATCAGCCCGGACAAGTGCCCGCACATGGCCGCCCGCGCCAGAACCGGGCTCTCCCAGAGCCAGTTCGCCGCCCTGCTGGGCATCTCGGTGCGCACCCTGCACGACTGGGAGCAGGGGCGCCGCGAGCCCTCCGGCCCGGCCAAGACCCTGCTCAAGATCGTTTCGCGCCACCCCGAGGTGCTGCGCGACATGGTGGACTAGAAATGCGCATCGGCGTCAGCTGCCGCAGCCTGGAGTACGCCTCCGGCGGGGTGAAGGAATACCTGGTCAGCCTCCTGCGCGCCCTGCTGGAGCTTGACCGGCGCAACACCTACGTGTTCTTCCACTCCCAGCCGCATTTCTTCGGCTCCTTCGAGGGCGCGGAGGAATACGCGCTGGGCTGCTCCAACCGCCTGCTGTTCGACTGGGTCATGCTGCCCTCGGCCCTGGCCCACCACGGCATCGACGTGGCCTTCTTCCCCTCCTCCAACATGCCGCCGCGCGTGCCCTGCAAGGCCGTGGCCGCCATGATGGACCTGGGCTACTTCCAGCCCGGGCCGCGCATGTACAAGCTGGCGGACACCCTCTACATGAAGTGGGCCATGCGCTACACCGCCCGGCGCGCCGACGGCTTCATCGCCATCTCGGAGCACACCCGGCGCGACATGACGAACATCCTGCGCATCCCGGCGGAGCGCATCGCCGTGACCCACTTGGCGGCGGACGACATTTACCACCAGCCCCTCGAGCCGGAAGACGTGTTCCGCTTCAAGATGCGCCATGGCCTGGAGCGGCCCTTCTTCCTCTACACAGGCAACATCTCGCCCCGGAAGAACCTGCGCGCCCTGCTGGAGGCCTTCGCCCAGGTCAAGGATTCCCTGGACACCGACCTGGTGGTCACGGGCGGCCTCTCCTGGGACGACGACTGGAGCAGTTGGGTGCGCTCGCTCGGCATCGAGGCCCGGGTGCGCCGCCTGGGCTACGTGGAGCGTGGCGACATGCCGCTGCTCTACGCGTCCTCAATGGCCTACGTGTTCCCCTCGCTGTTCGAGGGCTTCGGCCTGCCCGTGCTGGAGGCCCAGGCCATGGGCGTGCCCGTGATCTGCTCCGACGCCACCAGCCTGCCGGAGGTGGCGGGCCAGAGCGCCCGCATGGTCGACCCCACGGACGTAGCGGCCCTCTCCAGGGCGCTGGTGGAGGTCGTTTCGGACGCCGGGTTGCGCCAGCGGCTGAGCGAGCTTGGGCGAGCCAACGAGCGCCGCTTCTCCTGGACGGCCACCGCCGAAAAGACCCTGGCCGTGTTCGAGGCTGTTCACGCCGGAAAGTGACCAGCCCCTGCCGCCCCTGGTCCGGGTGCGTCCGCCGGGAGGGCCGGGGCGATGTTCTTCAAATACAGCGGCCCGGCCCTCCCGGCGGACGCACCCGGAGCAGGGGCGGCATCAGCCTGCGCGCGGCCAGGACCTGTCTTAACAATCTTGCCAATTCAGAGCCTAACGGTTAACAATCAGCGCTCATTCCTGATAAGGAGCTCGGTTCCCTCCATGTCCCATCTGGTATTCGAAGACGTGTCCGTCCGGTTCGGCGGCCTGCAGGCGCTTTGCGACGTCAGCTTCGAGCTGCGCCCGGGCGAGATTCTGGGGCTCATCGGCCCCAACGGCGCGGGCAAGACCACCGTGTTCAACGTCATCACCGGCGTCTACTCCATCAGCGGCGGCCGGGCCTCCTACAACGGCGCGGCCCTGGCCGGAACGCCCCCGCACCGGATACTGCACATGGGCCTGGCCCGCACCTTCCAGAACATCCGCCTGTTCCCGAACATGACGGCGCTCGAAAACGTGATGATCGCCCAGCACAGCCGCACCAGGAGCGGCGTGGCCGGGGCCATGCTGCGCCTGCCATCGCAGCGCGCCGAGGAGGCCCGCATCCGCGAGAAGGCCCGTTGGGCGCTCGATTTCATGGGCCTTGGCGAGCTTGCCGACGAGCAGGCCAAGAACCTGGCCTACGGCCTGCAGCGCCGCCTGGAGATTTCACGCGCGCTGGCCAGCGAGCCGCGCACCATCCTGCTCGACGAACCCGCAGCAGGCTTGAACCCCACCGAATCCTCCGCTCTCATGCAGGACATCGGGCGCATCCTCGACCAGGGCATCAACGTGCTCATGGTGGAGCACGACATGAAGGTGGTCATGGGCCTGTGCACGCGCATCGTGGTGCTGGAGCACGGAGAGAAGATCGCCGAGGGCCTGCCCTCGGAAATACGCAAAGATCAAAGGGTCATCGAGGCCTACCTCGGCACGGCCCACTAACACTCAGGAGGACCACATGGCGAAAAGGATCATCTGGCTGGCTGTCCTGGCGCTCACCCTGGGCGTGGCGGCCGCGCACGCGGCTCCGCTCAAGATCGGCGGGCTCGCGCC
>JBKICO010000137.1:0-3708 GCA_046567065.1 Acidobacteriota bacterium | reverse complement strand
TACGGACATGGTCAACAAGCCCAAACACCATATCCTGGTCTGCAACAGCTTCCGCGCCAAGGGCGAGCCCAAGGGCGTCTGCTTCAAGGCGGGCGGCGGCATGCTGCAGTACATGGAGACCGAAATCCTGGATCGCGGCCTGGACATCCTGATCACGGGTTCGGGTTGCCTCAAGCAGTGCGAGCAGGGCCCCGTGATGATCGTCTACCCCGAGCAGTGGTGGTACGGCGGCATCGATTCCGAAGAGAAGGTGGATGAGATTCTGGACGCGCTGGAAAACGGCGAGCCCTGCGAAGACTACCTGATCTAGACTGTATTTACGCCCCGGCCACGGAGCGAAGAGAGCGCGCTCCCGGCCGGGCGCACGGATTCATGCCGGATGCCAGACCGGCGTGACGGGCCTCCTGCCTGCCTCACCTCAGGGAGAAGGGCGCCCCGCAATTGCGGGGCGCCCTTCGTACGTTCTTCAAGGGGAGGAGATGGCCGGACCATGAAAGCGAGGCCCCGCAGGCGCGTGCCTGCGGCGGCTCACTGTTTCGGCTATTTGAACAGGCGTTTGCGGTACACGTACAAGTGCCTGGCCAGCAGCGCGGCGAACGCGCCCCCGGCCCAGGCGTGCGCGCGCTCGCTGCGCAGGGCCAGGGAGGCCAGGGCGAGGCCCAGGCTGACGGCCATGCCCTGTTTCACGGTGCGCATGGATGGCCAGCGCGGCGTTTTTCCCGCACACGCAGGCGCTGCGGGTACCGTATGGGCCGCCAGGGCGGCGCGCACCGCCCGGTCGCGCTCAGGCCCGGCCGGGTAAGTCACCAGCAGGCTATTGCTGCGCGGGTTGTACTTCACGGCCACCCTGGCGCAGGCTTTGGACAGGGCGGTGCGCAACGCCTCCAGCGCTGCGGGTGGGTAGCCGGGCTCCAGCCGTGCCCGGATGCGTCCGGGCAGGATGCTCGTGAGCATGTCAGGACTCCTTTGCCGGGGGCAGCGCCGCGGCCTTGAGGGGCCGCAGGGCGTTGACGGCCGCCGCCAGGGTGGCGCTGTTGTGCAGCAGCGCCGAGATCTGGGGCGACAGCCTGCCCACCAACCCGCCCGCAAGCAGCAGGGTGTTGACCCCGACGATCAGCAGGTAGTTTCGTTTGATCCTGGTCAGCGCGGATTCGGCCAGCAGGCGCGCCTTGGCCAGAGCGGACAAATCGCTGGTGGTGAGCACCACGTCGGCCACCTCCCTGGTGACGTCCGCGCCCTGGTGCATGGATATGCCCACGGAGGCTCTGGCCAGGGCCGGGGCGTCGTTGAGCCCGTCGCCCACCATGGCCACGGTGTGCCCCTCGGCCAGCAGTTCCTCGATCACGCGGTGCTTCTCGTCCGGCAGCACCTGGGCGACCCACTCGGTGATGCCGAGCTGTTTGGAGATGCGCGCGGCCATGCCGTCCAGGTCGCCGGTGAGCATGATGATGCGCTTGACCCCTGTGTCGCGCAGCGCCTGGAGCGCTTGGGCCGCTTCGGGCCGCAGGGGGTCGTCCAGGGTGATGAGCCCGGCCAGGGTGTCCCCCACGGCCAGGTACAGCAGGGAGTGCCCCTGCTCGGCCAGGGCTGAGGCGACCTCTTCGGCCTCACCCAGGGGCACCTTCTCGTCCTCGTGGACGAAGTGCCTGCTGCCCAGCAGCACCCGCTGGCCCTTGAGCCAGCTGGCCACGCCGTGGGCGGCCACGTATTCCACGCGGGCGTGCTCCTCCTGGTGGACGATGTCCTCTATCTTGGCCTGGCGCACCACCGCGCGGGCCACCGGGTGGGGGAAGTGCTCCTCCAGGCAGGCGGCGATGCGCAGCACGTCCTCGCGGGTGTGCCCGCCGAAGGGGATCACCTCGCGCACGCTGGGCTCGGCCATGGTCAGGGTGCCGGTCTTGTCGAAGACGAACACGTCGGCCTTGGCCAGGTTCTCCAGGGGCGCGCCGCCCTTGACCACCACGCCCGAGGCGGCCATCTGGCGCATGCAGGCCAGCACGGCCAGGGGGGTGGCCAGCTTGATGGCGCAGGAGTAGTCCACAAGCAGCACGGAAGCGGCCCTGCGCGGATCGCGGGTGACGGCGTAGACCGCGCCCGCCAGCCCGAGCGAGAAGGGCACCAAGTTCCCGGCCAGCTTTTCGGCCTGGCTCTGCACCCCGGCCTTGCGCAGCTCGGCCTGTTCCACCAGGGCGAGCATCCGCCGCCAGCGGGTGGCGTCCGCGCCGCCCGTGGCCTTGACCACAACCTCGCCTTCCTCCACCACGGTCCCGGCGAAGATGGCGCTGCCGGGCCGTTTGGGCACGCCGCGCACCTCCCCGGTCATGGAGCTCTGGTTCACCAGGGCTTCGCCTTCCTCCACCACGCCATCTACCGGCGCCACCGCGCCCAGGCGGATCACGACCAGATCGCCGGCCTTCACCAGGCGGGCGTCCAGCTGCTCCTCCTCACTGCCGCGCCGCACCCAGGCCCATACGGTCTGGGAGGCCAGCGTTGCGGCCAGGCTCTCCTCGGAGCGCCTGCGGCTCCAGGATTCGAGGAACTCCCCGGCGGAGAGCATGAGGGTGATGGTGCCAAGCGACCGGTAGTCGCGGCGCACGATGCAGATGCCCAGGGCTGCGGCGTCCAGCACATCCATGGAGAGCTTACCCGAGCCCAGCGCCTTGAGGCCCTGCCACAGCCGCGGCAGCGCGCTGCGCAGGCTCAGTGCCAGCCGGAACCCGGCGGGCAGCACGGGGCGCAGCAGGAGCGGCGCGACAATGCCGAGAAAACCGGGCGCGGAATGCGCCGCAGGCGGGCGGGAGGCGCAGGCCCCCGCAGCTTCGCCGGGGACGATCTCCGGCTCCAGGGCGGCGCCCGCCCGGGCTTCCGCCTCCGGCGGGTTGCCACCGGGAGATGACAGGGCGCTTAGAAGCACGCCGGGACTGACGAGCTTGGGATCGAAACACAGCAATACGGAGCCGGTGTGGGGGCTGCCACAGGCGCTCGCCACCCCCTCCATCCGCTCCAGTTGTTTCAGCCTATGAGAGAGGCCGAGCACCGACCGGGGCGGCGTGAAGCGCACCCGGACCCGGCCCGGCGTGGAATGGATGACCCGGAAATTCACGAGGCCTTGGTCTCCCCGGTGCTTGCCTCGCGGGACTTTCTGGCGTGTTCGGCCTCGGCGACCAGGTCGTCGAGGTTCTCCTTGGCCTGTTCCACCACGCCCTGGAATTTATCCTTGAGGTTCAGGCCCCCGGCCATCAGGTCAGTGAGCACGGGCTTGAGGGCCGAGTTCTCGCGGGTCAGGGCGTACACGGCCAGGGCGCCGAGCGCGGCGCCGCCAAGGAACAGGAATGTGGACTTGGAATCGATATTCATGGGGTGTCCTCCGGCAGGGTAATGGTTCAGGGGAAGCGAAGCGTATGAAAGTCTCGGCATCAACCCGTCAGGCGGCGGGCAGCAGGGACTGGAGCAGGCGATGACGCAGTTGCTCCTGCCCGAGGGTGTCGAACAGCTCGCAGACGTGGAGGTGCTGCCAGTAATTCTGGCGCGGGATGCCCCGGAAGTTGCAGAGCCGGGCGCGTATGTTGCTCCAGGAGTTTCTGAGGCGCTGCTGTCCGACCGCGCTCACCAGGCAGCAGGGCATGATCTGGAACAGGCCCGTGGAAGGCTGCCCCAGCGCGTCGTAGCCAGGCCAGCCCGGGGTGAGGCAGGCCACGTTGGCGTCCA
>JBKICO010000136.1:0-2808 GCA_046567065.1 Acidobacteriota bacterium | reverse complement strand
CCTCCAGAGCCTTGAAGAACTCGTCCGAGGCGCGCAGCCCGATGGGCAGGCCCATGCGCCGCGCGGGCACGCCGAAGCGCGCGGCCAGCAGCCCGGCCGCTGTGCCCGCCTCGCCCACGGGGGGCAGGGTGGCCCCGAATTCGAAGGCGGCCCTGGCCCCGCCCAAGGCGCGGATGGAGGCCACGGGCGTGCCGCCGGAGGGCAGCTTCTCGTAGTCGTCCAGGGCCGGGCCGTCGAGGGTCTCGGAGTAGTCGGGCAGGATGGTGGCGTTGATCCCGAAGGAGGCGAACACGTCCTTCAAATGCCGGATGTCCGCGCAGGAGACGAAGCCCGGGAAGCAGCCCACGGTCTGGTTGGGCTCGCCCGCCTGGGCCAGCTGCTCCACCACGGCTTTCACGGCGGCGGTGAAGCCCTCCATGTGCGAACCGGAGTAGCTGGGGGTGGACACGTTGACCACCGGAGCCACGTCCAGGTCGGCGAATTCGCGGCGGAACTCGCCCAGGATGCCGGGCACGTCGTCGCCGATGGTCTCGGTGAGGCAGGTGGTGGCCACCCCGATCAAGCCCGCGCCGTATTTGTCCATGACGGTGAGCAGGCCCTTCTTCAAGTTGGGGCCGCCGCCGTAGATGGCCTGCTTCTCGCCCAGGGAGCTGGAGGCGATGTCCATAGGCTCGCGGAAGTGGCTGATGATGTAGCGGCGCATGTAGGTGGCGCAGCCCTGCGAGCCGTGCAGGAAGGGCACGCCGCCCTCGATGCCCTTGAACACCAGGGTGGCGCCCAGGGGCTTGCACAGCTTGCAGGCGTTGGTGGTGGAGACGAAGTTCTCCGCCGGGGCCTTGGTCTTTGCGGCTTTTTCGGGCTTCACGGGGGCAGCCGCGATGGTCTCGGGCGCGCTCATAGGGTGCACTCCTCGGGCAGATCCGCGCCTTCGACGGCCAGGACCTTGCCGCTCCTGCGGGGGACGAACCGCCACACCGGGCTCATCACGGTGCGGTGGACCTCCAGGGCGAAATTGTACATCCCCACGAAGCCTTCCAGGGCCTCCTTGCGCTCGTGGTTGTGGTCGCAGAAGCCCACGCCCAGCTTGTAGGCGATGGGGCGCTCCTTCACGCCGCCCACGAAGATGTCCACGTCCTTCTCCTTGAGGAAGGCGGAGAGCTCCAGGGGGTTGGCGTCGTCCACGATGATGGTGCCGGGGTCGCAGATGGAGGCCAGCTCCTCGTAGTCCTCCTCGGTGCCGGTCTGGGAGCCCGCGATCACCACGGACATGCCCAGGTGGCGGAAGGCCTTGATCAGGGAGAAGGCCTTGAAGGCCCCGCCCACGTAGATGGCGGCCTTCTTGCCCTCCAGATCCTCCCGGAACCGCTGGAGCTTGGGGTAGAGCACGGCCAGCTCCTGCTTCACCAGCTCCTGGGTGCGCACCATGATGCCGGGGTCCTTGTCCTTGAAGAAGCGGGCCACGGTGTAGAGGGCCTCGGCCATGTCCTCGATGCCGAAGTAGGAGACCTTGACGAAGGGGGTGCCGTACTTCTCCTTCATCATCTTGGCCAAATCCATGGTGGAGCCGGAGCACTGCACCACGTTGAGCGCCGCTCCGTGGGCCCGGGCGATGTCGCCCACGCGGCCGTCGCCCGTGATGTTGGCCACCACCGTGATGCCCATGCGCTCGAAATATTCGCGGATGATCCAGATCTCGCCCGCCAGGTTGAAGTCGCCCAGGATGTTCAGCGACAGCGGCCCGATGTCCGAGGTGTCGCCGGTGCCCATCAGGGTGAACATGGCCTTGCAGGCGGCCAGGTAGCCCTCGCGCTTGTTGCCCTTGAAGCCCTCGGACTGCACCGGGATCACGGGGATGCCCTTCTCGGCCGAGACCTTCTTGCACACGGCCTGGAGGTCGTCCCCGATGATGCCAACGATGCAGGTGGAGTAGACGAAGGCGGCCTTGGGCTGGTGGCGGTCGATGAGTTCGGTGAGCGCCGCGTAGAGCTTCTTCTCGCCGCCGAAGATCACGTCGGTCTCCTGCAGGTCCGTGGAGAAGGAGAGGCGGTGCAGCTCCGGCCCGGAGGAGAGCGCGCCCCGGATGTCCCAGGTGTAGGCCGCGCAGCCGATGGGGCCGTGCACCAGGTGCAGGGCGTCCGCGATGGGGTAGAGCACCACGCGCGAGCCGCAGAACACGCAGGCCCGCTGGCTCACGGCCCCGGCAAGGGAGTCGCGGTTGCAGGCCAGCTTGAAGGGCCCCTCGCCCTTGCGGTGGATCTGGTCCTTGCGTTCTTCGAATATCAGTTCGGACACGGTGTGCCTCGTTGGTTGGGCTGCCTAGGAAGCCAGCGTTCTCAGACAAAGGGCGTAATACAATGCCTGGATGGCCAAGCTGCCGGTCAGGGCTCCTGCCATTTCGAGGGTGTTGCGGATGGTTGTCGCGCTCATGGCTTGCCTCCCTGTCTGTTGTCGAATGGTCTCGGACAGGGATATCAAGTCCCGTGCCAAATGAATAATTCAGTTATTACGAACGATTGATTCCCAGCGATCGAAAACATCCGCACAAAAACGCACATGATTGTACATTATTGTAAGAACGGACTGTGGTAGGACGGCGTAAAAACGAGCGCCCCCGGCGGTCTGGAGCCGACGGGGGCAAGGGGGGGATGGCTTGCGGGCCAGGTGCGGGGATCGGGGTTATCTGGCCAGGGTCTCCAGGCAATAGACGTACATGCCCGCCTGGATGGTCAGGCTGCTCAGCAGGGTCAGGGCCAGGGGCTTGAACAGATGCGGCATGGAATATCCTCCGGCTGCGGCGGCCGCGCTGGC
>JBKICO010000135.1:0-6308 GCA_046567065.1 Acidobacteriota bacterium | reverse complement strand
CGTCCGTGACCGAAGCCGCGACGAAGAGGATCATGGCCGCCAGGCACATGCCCGGCCCCGGGAAATAGAGCATGGCCACCAGGAAGGGGACCACCGCTATCCTCGCCAGGGTCAGGGCGTTGGGCAGGTTCAGCATGGTCTTGAGCAAACCGGCGCTCCGTCTTGCGCCCCGGCCCCGGAGAGCGGCTCCCCGCTCCCCGGAACCCGGACGAATGGTATTCCAGAACTGCGTTGCGGCCCCGAAACCCGCCCAAGCGGACTTCGTGCGCAACACATTGCAATCATTGCCGCGGCGCTAGCCGCCCAGCGTGGCGTGCGCTTCCAGGCTGGACTGGGCCGCGCGGTCGATGGAGTCGGCCAGGGCCAGCAGGGCGTCCTTCACGGGGGAGGCCTCGTCCATGAGCGCAACGGGCCTGCCCACGTCGCCGGCCACCACGGCCACCGGGTCCAGCGGGATGGCACCCAGGAACTCGATGCCGTACTTCTTGGCCAGCTCCTCGCCGCCGCCCTTCTTGAACAGGGCGATCTCCTTGGAGCAGTGGGGGCAGATGAGCCCGCTCATGTTCTCCACGATGCCCAGGATGTTGGCCTTGGCGTACTGCAGGAAGTTGATGGCCTTGCGCACGTCCGCCAGGGAGACCTCCTGCGGGGTGGTGACCACCACGCACAGGGCGTCCGGGATGGTCTTGAGCACGGTCATGTGCTCGTCGCCGGTGCCGGGGGGGGAGTCGATGACCAGGTAGTCCAGCTCGCCCCACTGGATCTCGCCGATGAACTGGCGGATGGCCGAAGTCTTCATGGGGCCGCGCCAGAGCACGGCCTGGTCCGGGTCCTTGAGGAGGGACTCCATGGAGACCACGTAGAGGTTGTCTCCGCACTGCTTGGGGGTCACCTCGCCCTTCTCGTTGGCCTCAAGGTTGCCGGAGAGCCCGAGCATGCGCGGGACGCTGGGGCCGTGCAGGTCCACGTCCAGGATGCCCACCTTGTGGCCCTTGCGCGCCAACGACGCGGCCAGGTTCACGGTGATGGAGCTCTTGCCCACCCCGCCCTTGCCGCTCATGACGAAAATCTTGTATTTGATGCGTGAGAGCGCGGAGCTGATGCGCTCGTCCTGCTGCTGGGTCTTGGCGTCCTTGCAGTCGCCCGGGGCGGACTTGCTGGCGCAGGTGCTCGCCTTGGAGCACGTCTTGCAGCCTTCGCCCTTGTCGCCTTTCTTCTTGATCTTCATGCTTTGTCTCCGTGCTTGCTACCAGCCGTGACGCCCGACGAGGTCGACGAACATCACCTGGCCAAGATTCTTGCGCCCGATCCTGCCGCCTTCCTTGCGCAGAACGACCAGGGTCTGGCTGCGCCGCTCAGGCCCCACGGGCATGATGAGCATGCCCGGGTCCGCCAGTTGGTCGAGGTAGGGCTGGGGGATGGAGGGGCCGCCCGCGGTGACCAGTATGCGGTCGAACGGGGCCTCCTCGGGCCAGCCCAGGGTGCCGTCGTCCAGCTTGAGGCGCACCCTGCCGTAGCCCATGGAATCCAGCCGGTTCCGGGCCATTTCGTAGAGTTCGGGCACGCGCTCCACGCTGTAGACCAGGGCGTCCAGCTCCGCCAGGATGGCGGTCTGGTATCCCGAGCCGGTGCCGATCTCAAGCACCTTCATGCCTGGGCGCACGTCAAGCTCGTCGGTCATCCAGGCCACCACGTAGGGCTGGGAGATGGTCTGGCCCTGACCAATGGGCAGGGGGTGGTCCCCGTAGGCGCTCGGGATGAGCGCCTCCTCCACGAAGAGGTGGCGCGGCACCTTGCTCATCACGGACAGGATGCGCGGCGTATGGATGCCTCTGTCCATGATCTGCTCGCGCACCATGCGCTCTCGGCTGCGTTTGGGGTCGATTTCCATCTGTTCACCCGGTCCTTCTTTCGGAACTGGGGAGTGACACCAGATTTCCCCCGCCAAGTCAACGTCTTGACTTGACAGAGAAGCCCTTCGGGGGTGGAGTGAGCATGAACCCCCAGCCAAGGAGGAAGAACATGCTCACAGTCGGCGACCTCATGACCACACAACTGTTCACCCTGCTCTCCTCCGACAGCCTGTACACCGCGCGGCAGATAATGGAAATGGCCCGCGTGCGCCACGTGCCCATCGTGGACGGCGAAGACAACTACATCGGGCTCATCACCCACCGGGACATGCTCGCCGTGGCCGTCTCCAAGCTCTCCGACATCGACCCGTCCATGCAGGACGAGCTGGACGCGGGCATACCCCTGAGCGAGATCATGCGCACGGACACCGCCACCGTCACCCCGGACACCCTGCTGCGCGACGCCGCCCAGACCCTGCTGGAGCACAAGTACGGCTGCCTGCCCGTCCTGAAGGTGCGGAGGCTGGTGGGGATCATCACCGAGGCGGACTTCCTGCGCCTGACCATCAGCCTCATGGACGCCCTGGAGGAGCGCACGGCGGGCTGACCCGCCCGGCGCCGCGCCCCTCCAGGCGGCATTGCAACGTTGCGCGCCCTGATCCCGGTGTCTTACTCCACCCGGATGATCTCGAAACTCTCGCCGGTGAGGCAGACGCCCCCGGCGGGAGTGACCTCGAAGGTGTTCTCCACTCCCACCATGCCCAGGCCCGGGATGCCCTGCTTGGGCTCCACCGCCAGGACCATGCCCTCCTCGAGCGGTTCGTCGAAGCCCTTGGCCAGCACGGGCCAGGCGTCAACCACCAGCCCGATGCCGTGGCCCAGGAAGGGCACCTTGTTGCCGCCCAGGCCCATGAAGCCTTCGGCGAAGCCCTCGCGGGCGGCCCAGTCGATCACGTGGGCGTAGATCTGGGAGGGAATCGCCCCCGGCTTGAGCTGCTCGGCGGTCCAGCGCTGCACGTCCATGCAGAAGGCCTGGGCGCTGCTCACCTCGTCGGGCATGGCCGAGGCCCCGGGCCAGTACACCTGGGTCTTGTCGGTCTGGTAGCCCTCCAGACAGAAGCCGCAATCCACCGAGAGCGGCTCCCCGCGTTTCCAGACCTGCCCGGCGTAGCCCATGAAGGGCACGCTGGGGTGCTCCCCGCGCAGGCCCAGGGGGCCGTTGTAGCCGCTGGGATAGTTGCCGGAATCGCCCGCGCTGACGTGGCCCAGGAAGAGTTCGTCCCCCGCCCCGGCCATGCGCATCATCCCGCTGTGCCCCATCTCGAAGAAGATGCCCCAGATCACGTGGGCCACCTCGCGCTCGGTCATGCCGGGCTTGATGCGCTGCGGTAGGGTCTCGCACATGGCCTTGGCGTGGCGATGGCCGCAGAGCCGCATTTTGTTCAGCTCCCACGGGGTCTTCACGGCCTGGGCCCTGGCCAGGGCCGCGTCGCCGGGCACGAAGCGCACGTTCTTGATGCGGGCCGTGAGCAGGTTGGCCAGGCTCCAGGGCAGCGCGCCCATCTCGGCGGCGATCTCCGCGCCCAGGGGGGAGCCGGCTCCCGCGCAGAGGCCCTCGATGTCGCCATAGGAGCGGAAGGGGAGGATGTTCGCCAGCGGCGACTCCAGCCTGGCCCGTTCCAGGCCCTTGCGGATCATGAGCACGGGCTCGCCTTCCATGGGCAGCCAGAGCACGCCGTTGCCGAAGGTGCCGGTGAGGTAATAGATGCCGAGCCTGGAGAACACCAGGAGCCCGGAGGCCCCGGGCTGCAGGCGGCCCAGGTGGGCCCGGCAGGAGGCCTGGCGCAGCGCCGCCTCCTGGGCGGGCAGGGTTTCCAACGCCTGAAACATGCGAACGCTCCTTACTTTCGGGCGGGGCGCACCCCGCCTGTGCTTCGTTGTGGTCCGGTTCCGGCGCGGGGCCGGTGCCGCCCTCCCGGACATTCCCCCTTGAGATGCCCGCTGCTTTGCGGTTAGAAGGTCCGGGTCGGACACGAGCTCTCTAGCGGTTTCTCACTTGAAGGAAAAGGCGGCTTTCATGCTCATCGGCGATGCCGAACTGCGCACCCTCCTGGACGGCTGCACCTCCGTGGCCATCGTCGGCGCCAAGGACAACCCCGGCAGCCCGGTGGACGCCGTGGGGCGCTACCTCATCGGGCGCGGCTTCACCGTGTACCCCGTGCACCCGGTGCGCAAGAGCGTCTGGGGGCTGCCCGCGCGCTCGTCCTTGGCCGAGTTGGACACGCCCGTGGACATCGTGAACCTGTTCCGAGCCCCGGCCAACTGCCCGGAGCACGCCCGCGAGACCCTGGCCCTGCCCAGACCGCCGCGCATTTTCTGGATGCAGTCCGGCATTTTCAGCCTGGAGGCCCGCACCATCCTGGCGGGTACGCCCATCACCGTCGTCGAGGACCTCTGCCTCATGGTGGAGCACCGGCGGCTCTTCCCCTACTCCTGACATGAACGACACCAACTCGGCCTTCGAATGCCGCCGCTGCGGCCATTGCTGCCTTGGCGAGGGCGGCATCGTACTGACCCTCAAGGACCAGCGGCGCCTCGCCGAACACCTGGGCCTTGAGCTGGCCGCCTTCCTCAAGGCGCACACCACCACGCGCGGCCCCAAGGTGCACCTGGGCGTGCGAGCCGACGGACTCTGCGTCTTCTTCGACGAGGGCTGCGGCATCCACCCCGCCCGGCCTGACATCTGCCGCGCCTGGCCCTTCTTCCGGGGCAACCTGATCGACGACTCCAGTTGGGAGCTGGCCCTCGAGTATTGCTCGGGGATCAACCCCAACGTGCCCCACCAGGAGTTCGTGCGCCAGGGCCTGTCCGCCCTGCGTGAGCAGGGCGTGGGCGTCACCGGCGACCCCGACGCTCCCAGCGCCCTCAAGCTGGACGGGATCGAGAAGCCATGAACGTGGAGGAGGCCCACCGCGTCCTGGGCCTTGCCTCCGGCGCCGCGCTGGAGGAGGTCAAGAAGAGTTACCGTCAGCTCGCCTTCCGCTACCACCCGGACCTCAATCCGGACGACACCCTGGCCAAGCGCAAGTTCCAGCGCATCAACGAGGCCTACCTGCTGTTGCGCCAGGTCCTGAGCGAAGAGCCGCCCAAGGCCGCCCAGCGACCCGGACGCGGGAAAACCCAGCCCCCGCCGAAACCAGAACCGGGGGCGTGGCGCAAGGCAAAAACGGCCTACACCGAGGCCTCCAAGGCGGAGCCGGAGAAGACCAACTACTACTTCCGGCGCGAGGACGTCCTGCAGGACCTGCTCAAGGACCCCTTTGCCCGCCAGGTCTTCGACGACATCTACAACGAGCTCAAGAAGAACCAGGGCGCGAAGCCCGTGGCCGAGGCCCCGGCAAGCCGCAAGCTCGACGTCAGGCTGGGCAAGTCCAAGTGGTCCATGGATTTGAGTGGCGGCCTGGTCTCCGGGTTGCGCGGCATGCTCCTCAAGCAGCTCGACGACGAGCAGACCGTCAGCGTGCCCCCCACCAGCATCCTGCCGGGGGCAAAGCTGCGCGTGGGCATCGCCCAGGGCCTCTCCGGCGAGGAGAAGACCGTGGAGTTCACCATCCCCAAGGACTACAGCCTTGGCCAGCCCATCCGGCTCAGGGGCCTGGGCAGGCGTATCGGCCCCTGGAGGGGCGATCTCTATTTGAGGATCACCCTGGGGTGAGCAGCCCGCCCGCCAAGTTTGCGGCCATCGCGTTCGCGGCCGTTCTATTCGCCGCAATCTGCCGCCCGGCCATGGCCCAGGCCCCGCAAGCCCTGCGCGGCGGCCCCTGCAGCTACGAGGAGCACCCCGGCACGGCCACCATCGTCAGCGTCACCGCCCTGCCCCGCACCTCCCCGGAGGCCTACCAGCCGCACAGGATACTGTTCACCTTCCAGGCCGAGCCCATGCTCGCGGACCCGCTCTACGCGCCCGGCAAAGTGCACGAGATGACGCTGACCGGCGGCGCGGCTCCGGGCAGGAAGTTCGTGGAGAAGTACGGGATAACGCAGGGCCGGAAGATTCCCACCGTGATCCGGCTGATACGCGGCGGAACGTGCACGCCCGTGCTGTTCAGGTTCCAGGGCATCGATCTGTCGGACAGGGTCGGGATGCAAGGGCCGCTGCCCTAGAACGGGATGGCGGAGCGGGGGAAGGCCTCCGGCGGCCAAAGGGAGTTCCTCCCTTTGGAATCCCTTTCCGCTTCGCGGGATTCGCTGGCAGTATTCAGAATATTCTCAGTATTCATCCGATGGGGAGTTCAGGACGCCTTTTCGCAGGTCGCCTGTGATGGCCCGCCTAGCCCGTCGACCTCAAACCCGTTCCCCATGACCAACACCGGCCAGCATGGCCGCGCGCCCAGGATTTGCGACAGTTTGCCGGGCGGAGCTGCCCATCACTCCGCAGGGTCGGCCCGGTCAAGC
>JBKICO010000134.1:0-2871 GCA_046567065.1 Acidobacteriota bacterium | reverse complement strand
TGCTCGTACTGGAGGGCGGACTGGCTCCCGAAAGGGAGGCGGCCGCCCTCTATTTCGCGGCGGCCTGCAATTGTGAAGCCCGGGGGGAGGGCGCGTGCGGGGCCTGCCCGGCCTGCGTGCAGATACGCGACAAGATCTTCATGGACCTCATCTTCCTGGACGGCCTGGAGCAGTCCATCAAGGTGGACGACGTGCGCGAGGTGCGCCAGAAGGTGGGCGAGCCCCCGCGCGGCTCCGGGCACCGCGTGGTGGTGTTCACCGAGGCCCAGTCCCTCACGCCGTCGGCGGCCAACGCCCTGCTCAAGTCCATGGAGGAGCCCCGGCCCGGCAACTGCTTCCTGCTGCTGGCGCCGCAGCGCGAGCGCCTGCTGCCCACGCTCGTCTCCCGCTCCTGGACGCTCACCCTGGCCTGGCCCGAGGCCGGGGGCTCCCTGGCCTGCCCGGTGGGCGCCGAGGCCTGCGACAACACCATGTGGCTCGACGCCCTGGAGCGCTTCTGGCGCACCGGGCAGGGCCTCTTCGGCCTGACCTCCGCCAAGACCCGCCTGACGCGCAACGTGGCCCTGGCCGTGGTGCTGGCCCTCTCCAAGGAGCTGGCCGACGTGCTGGCCGGGCGGGAGTGCTCCCGGCTGGGGCGCTTCCTGGGCGAGCGCCTGGGCCTGCAGGGCCTGCGCAGCCTGGATCTGCTGCTGGAGACCACCCAGGAGGCCCTGGTGGGCCAGGCCAACCCGGCCCTCTCCCTGGAGTGGATGGCCACCCGCGTGGCCCTCTGGGTGCGCTGAGCGCCCGGCTCCCGTCCGCGCCCCCGTTCCCGTCCATTGCGCTCCATTATCCGGAAGCTCCCGGTTCTTCTGCCGTTTGTGTCCTTAATCTGATTCCCTCTTGTCTTTTTTCATCCGCATGGGGTATGACTGTCTCAACCGTCTCCGGCGAGTACCTCAACACGCCCGCATTGCGCCCCTAGAACCCGCAGTCTGTCACGGTTCCAGAACGGCGAGGGAACAATCAAATCGACGCGCCGGGGGGAGAATTATTTGCGTAACCGTCTTTTCTTCCGGCTGGCCATGCCCGTTGTGGGAGGAGTGCTGCTTCTCTGTGGCGGCCTGCTGGCCGTGGCCTTGAACCTCATCTCTGAAGTTGCCGCGGACCATGCGGACCACCAGCTGCGCAGCTACGCCCGGGAGACGAGAAACATCCTGATGGAGAGCAACGAGGCGCAGATGGCGGCCATGCGCTCCTTGGCGCAGAAACTGGCCCAGAATCCCATCCAGAACCCGGCCCAGGCCCAAGCGCAGGCCTCGGCCGCGGAGCGCGGAGCCAGGCGGCAGGCCCTGGACCGGCTCCTCAGGCTCTTCCGCATCGAGGACGTCCCCGCCGTCGTGCTGGACTCCAACGGCTCCGAACTGCTGCGCCACTCCCCTGGCGGCCTGATGGTGCCCGTGGAGCTCACGGAAAAAATGACCACCATGTCCATGAAGGTGGGCGGCCTCCCGGGCCACGCCTTCGAGCTCGATTTCCAGCCCTGGGGCTGGCGGGTGATCCTGGGCGACGTGAGCACGGGCTATCAGTTCCTGGCTGCCAACATCCGCAACATGACTCTGGCAGGAGCGGCGTTTCTGCTCGTGGCGCTGCTGGCCTACCTGCACTACACCCGGCGCACGGTCTCCGAACCCCTGGAGAACATCCGGGGCGCGCTGCAACGCGGCGAGCGGCCCGGTTACAATGGGATCGAGGAGTTCACGGCGTTGGCCGACTCCATCGGCAAGGTCATGGGCTCCCTGGCTGAGCGCGACAGGCAACTGCGCGTCAGCCGCACATGGTACCGGCGGATGTTCGAATCCGCGCCGGTGATGATGTTCTCCATGACCCAGGACGGCCGCCTGAGCGATGTGAACCGGATGCTCTGCGAGCACGGCGGCTATTCGCGCGAGAACCTGGTGGGCATGGAGGCCGGCCGCCTGGTCGCCATGGAGGCCGGGCTGCTGCGGGAGCTCTGGTCCGGCACGATCATGCGGAGGGTCCCGGCCCTGCTGCGGCTCAAGGGCGGAGAACAGCGCCAGGCGCTCGTGGACGCCCTGCTCACCGAGGACCCGGCAGGCCAGCGGGTGGCGCTCGCGGTGGTCATGGACGTGACCGAGCAGCAGGACACGGAGCGGGCGCTGATAGCCGCCAGGGATGCCGCCGAGGCGGCAAACCGGGCCAAGGGCGAGTTCCTGGCCAATGTCAGCCATGAGATCCGCACGCCGCTCAACGGCATCCTGGGCATGCTGCAACTGCTGGAACGCTCCCAACTGGAGCCCCGGCAGATGGACTGGGTGGGCAACGCCCTGGAGTGCGGGCGCTCGCTCTATACGCTGCTGGGCGACATCCTGGATTTTTCCGCGCTGGAGTCGGACGGGGCGGGCTTCGCCGACGAACCCTTCTCGCCGGCGGGGCTGCTCTTCGAGATGGCGCAGCTTTTCTCACACCAGGCCCAGGACAAGGACATCCTGCTCGCCGTGGTGCCCCAGGCGGGCCTGCCCCACACCATGACCGGCGCGGGGAGCAGGCTGCGCCAGGCGCTGTTCAACCTGGTGGGCAACGCGGTTAAATTCACCCAGAACGGCTCGGTCACCCTCAAGGTGGAAATGGCGGGCGAAACGCCCGAGGGCGCGGCGCTGCTGCGCTTCCAGGTGTCGGATACGGGCATCGGCATCGGGCCGGACAAGCTGCGCAGCATCTTCGAACCCTTCACCCAGGCCGACGGCTCGCACACCAGGCGCTACCAGGGGGCGGGGCTGGGGCTGGCAATCGTCAGCAGGCTCGTGTCCCTGTGGGGCGGCCGCCTGGACATGGCCTCGGCCCCGGGCAAGGGCACCACGGTGTCCATCA
>JBKICO010000133.1:0-6227 GCA_046567065.1 Acidobacteriota bacterium | reverse complement strand
GCTGGATGAGCAGCGGCGGCACCAGGCATTCGGCCGCGCCGGGGCCGAGGTCGATCTCGGTCTTCACGCGGGTGCCGAAGCGGGCCTGCTCGATGGCAAGATAGGCGCGGGTCTGCTCGATCTCCTCCGAGAGGGGGATCAGGCCCCGGCTGGAGTCCAGGTTGCGGCGCATGTAGCGGGAGAGGTCCAGCAGCAGTTCGCGGGCCTGGGCGGGCGCGGTGCGGCAGAAGCTGGCGATGGTGTTGAGCGAGTTGAACAGGAAGTGCGGGTTGATCTGGGCCTGGAGCCGCCTGATCTCGGCGTGGGCCAGCAGCTGGTTCTTGATGCCGATGTCCTCCAGTTCCAGCTGGGTGGAGAACAGGTCCGCCAGGCCCTTGGCCAGCTCGAAGAGGGTCTCGTCCAGGGGGGAGCGGCGCGTGCCGTAGAGCTTGAGGCAGCCCATGATCCGGCTGCCCTTGCGCAGGGGCACGATGATGGCCTCGGTGAGCGGGCAGGACTCGCTTGCGCAGGCGATGCTCTGGCGGTCGTGCACGAAGAGGGGCTCGCCCGTGTCCACAACGCGCTGGGTGGCCCGGGTGAGCACCTCGCCGCCGCTGACGTGGTGGTCCTCGGCCTCGCCCACGTGGGCCAGGATGGTGTTGTTGGAGGTCAGGGCCACCGCCGCCACCTGGGCCTCCTTCATGATGATGGCCGCCGTGGCCTGGGCCGAGGCCGGGTTGAGGCCGCCGCGCAGGTGGCCCACGGTCTGGTTGGCGATGGAAAGGATCTGCCGGGCCAGGTCGCGGTCGCGGGCCTGCTTGAAGCGCATCTGCAGGTCCAGCGCCTTGACGAACAGGCCCGCGCCCAGGGAGTTGAACACGATCATGGGCAGGGCGATGACCTGCACCAGGGCCACGGCCTCCACGAAGGGCTGCGAGAACAGCAGCACCAGGCCCATGTGCAGGGTCTCGCCCGCCAGGCAGATGCCCATGGCCATCTGCCAGTCCAGGCTGTTGCCGGGGTTGCGCCGGGCGATGAAACCGGCCGCCGTGCCTTCCACCAGGGTGGCCAGGCCGCAGGGCAGCGCGGAGAAGCCCCCGATGTCGATGAGGTAGCGGTGCGCACCGGCGATGAGGCCCACGCCGAAGCCCACGCCCGGCCCGCCGAAGAGCCCGGCCGTGACCACCACCATGGCCCGCAGGTTCGCGAAGGACTTGAACACCGCGTTGCCCGTGTAGGTGCCCAGCACCCCGAACAGCCCGAAGAGCACCACCAGCAGCACCGTGGCCCACAAGGGCCTGTCGCGCCGGGGGCCGAGCTTGTCCAGGGAGGTGACGGTCATGATGGCGAACCCGCCAGCCAGCAGCAGGCCGAAGCGCTGGGACAGGTTAAGGAACAGTTCGGGCACCTGGGGGTTGAGCAGATCGGTCATATCCCGAGCCTCGTCTTGAATTCGCGGACCCTGTTGCGGCTGACCACGATCTCCGTGCGCTCGCCGTCGGCCATGACCACATGATACTTGCCCCCGAACCAGGGGGAGAACTCGGCCACGTGCTCCAGGTTGATGAGCTGGGCGCGGTTGGCCTGGAAGAAGCTCAGGCCCGCCAGGCGCTCGCAGGCCTTGGCCAGGGTGGACATGCCGTGGCAGGCCAGCTTGCCGTGGGCCGTGGCGGCAACGAGGTGCTTCTCCTCGGCCTCAATGAAGGCCACCTGCGTCAGCGCGATGAGCCTGATGCGCCCGCCCTGCTCCACGGCCAGCTTGGGCAGCGGCTTGCCCGGACCCACGCAGGAGAGCAGGCGCTCCACGGCCTGGTGCAGGGGCTGGGTGTCCTTGGCTTGCAGGGCCGCGCGCACGCGGTCCAGGCTTTTGGCCAGCCTGTCGGGCGAGACGGGCTTGAGCAGGTAGTCGGTGGCGTTCTCCTCGAAGGCCCGGATGGCGTGCTGGTCGTAAGCGGTGACGAACACGAACAGCGGCGGGGAGTCGAACTCCTTGGAGTGGGAGAGCACGTGGAAGCCGTCCTGCCCGGGCATGTGGATATCCTGGAAGACGACATCCGCCAGCCCCCGCGCGATGACGGAGAGGGCCTCCTCGGCTGAGGCGGCCTGGAGGGCGGCCACGTCCGGGTGGGCCTCCAGCAGGTAGGCCAATTCGTCGCGGGCCGGGGCCTCGTCGTCCACTATGAGGGCTCGGATGTTCATCATACACTCCAGTTGCCCCACCGGTTAATGCCGCGCACCGAGCTTGTAAAGCCCGCCAGCCGGGAGGGCCGGACCGGAACCCTCCGGGCAGGGACTATATTTCCTATTGCCAATCGACTGGTTTTTATATTCTAAATGATCCACGATCATTATAAGCCACGGGGTTTTCCATGCCGACGAGCCTCCACGGTAGTTCACTCTGGGCGCGAATTTGCCTGCTGCTCTGCATCAGCTCGCTTTCGCTGGCGGGATGCATGAAGGTGGGGCCGGATTTCAGGAAACCCCAGACGGCCTCGCCCACGTCCTGGATGGAGTCGGACTACGCCAGGACGCGGCCCGACATCCCCCCCGCCGAGGACTGGTGGAAAACCCTCAACGACCCCGTGCTGGACAACCTGGTGGCCACCGCCCGCGGGCAGAACCTCACCCTGCACATCGCGGGCGTGCGCATCCTGGAGGCCAGGGCCCAACTGGGCATCGCGGTGGGCAACATCTACCCGCAGACCCAGCAGGGCGTGGGCGCGCTCACCTACACCCAGGCCAGCCAGCGCAACCCCGGCGCGCCCCAGCCCCCCAACGACGGCAAGGGCCAGTTCACCTACTGGCAGGACTCGGCCGGGTTCCAGGCCGCCTGGGAGCTGGACTTCTGGGGCAAGTTCCGCCGGGCCATTGAATCCGCCGACGCCAGCCTGGCCGCCTCCGTGGCCGACTACGACAACGTGCTGGTCAGCCTCAGCTCGGACGTGGCCAGCACCTACGTGCTGCTGCGCGTCAGCGAGGAGCGCCTGCGCATCGCGCGCGACAACGTCGTCCTGCAGAGGGAAGGCTGGAACATAGCGGACATCCGCTTCCGCCTGGGCGCCACCTCCGAGCGCGACGTGATGCAGGCGCTGACCCTGCTCTCCTCCACCGAGGCCACCATCCCCGTGCTGACCTCCTCGGTGCACAAGGCCCGCCACGCCCTGGCCCTGCTCCTGGGCATGACCCCGGAGGAAATCGCCCCCCTGCTGGAGGGCCAATCACGCATCCCCGAGTGCCCGGAGCAGGTCGGCGTGGGCATCCCGGCGGACCTGCTGCGCCGCCGCCCGGACGTGCGCCAGGCCGAGTACCAGGCCGCGGCCCAGTGCGCCAACATCGGCGTGGCCAAGGCGGACCTGTTCCCCTCCTTCTCGCTCACGGGCAACATCGGCTGGCTCTCCTCCAACATGGGGGCCTTCAACCTGGCGGACATCTTCTCGGCCCGCAGCCTCACGGCCGGGTTCGGCCCCTCGGTCACCTGGAACCTGTTCAACTACGGGCGCATCGTGAACAACGTGCGCGTGCAGGACGCCCGGTTCGAGGCGGCGCTGCTGAACTACCGCAACACGGTGCTCACGGCGCTCAAGCAGGTGGAGGACTCCCTGGCGGACTACCAGTTCACCCGCCTCCAGGCCGTGGACCTGGCCCGCGCCGCCGACGCCGCCAAGCGCGGGGCCGACCTGGCCTTCATCCAGTACAAGGAAGGCAAGACCGACTACACCACCGTCATCGTGGCCCAGCAGACCCAGCTCACCCAGCAGGACGCCCTGGCCAGCGCCCAGGGCAACATCGTGCTGGGCATGGTGGGCCTCTACCGGGGCCTCGGCGGCGGCTGGGAGCAGCGGCCCGAGCCCGTGCCGGCGGCCGTGGCCGGGGAGATGAAGGCCCGCACCTCCTGGGGCTCCATGCTGAACACCGCCCCCGAGAAATACGAAGACCCGGCCAAGGCCCCCGCAGGCCGCCTGGCCCCCGGTTTCTGACACCGAACTCCAGACGAGGACGCACCGCATGCACGCATCAGCCACGCGCCTTCCCCCCCGCCTGACCGGCCTGGCGGCCGCGTTGATCCTCCTTGCCGCCCTGGCGGCCTGCGACAAACGCAACGCCTACGTGCCACCGCCGCCGCCCAAGGTCACGGTGGCCAAGCCGGTGCGCCAGACCGTGGTGGACTACCTGGAGTTCACGGGCAACACCCAGGCCGTGCAGACAGTGAACCTCAACGCGCGCGTGGAGGGCTTCCTGCAGGGCATCTTCTATGACGACGGCGCTCGCGTGAAGCAGGGCCAGAAGCTCTTCCTGATCGAACCCGCGCCCTACAAGGCCAAGGTGGACCGGGCCAAGGCCGACCTCGACTCCCAGAAGGCCCAACTGGTGCAGGCCGAGACAGAACTGACCCGCTCCAAGAAGCTCTACGCCGAGCGCGCCGGGCCGGACACCGAGGTGGTGCGCTGGCAGCGCGAGCGCGACACGGCCATAGCCAACGTGGAGGCGGCCAAGGCCAACCTGCAGATCGCCGAGATAAACCTGGGCTACACCAGCGTCACCGCGCCCTTCGACGGCCGCGTCAGCCGCCGCCAGGTGGACCTGGGCAACCTGGTGGGCAGCGGGGGCCAGGCCACCCAACTGGCCACAATCGTCAAGGACGACCCCATCTACGCCTACTTCACCCTCAACGAACGCGACATGCTGCGCGTGGAGCGCGTCAACCAGGCCAGGCAGCGCCAGTCCGCGCCCAGGCGCGTCACGCTGGAGATGGGCCTCTCCGACCAGAGCGGCTACCCCCTCAAGGGCGAATTCGACTACTACGACATCGGGGTGGACCCCCAGACCGGCACCATGCTCCTGCGCGGGGTGTTCCCCAACCCCAAGGGCGACATCGTGGCAGGGCTGTTCGTGAAGCTGCGCGCCGCCCTGGAGACCCGCGAGGCCATCACCGTGCCCGAATCCTGCGTGGGGGTGGACCAGGTGGGCAGCTATGTGCTGGTGGTGGACGACAAGAACATGGCCCAGCAGCGGCCAGTCACCACCGCCCAATCGGTCAACGGCCTGCGCGTCATCGACAAGGGGCTGGACGGAAGCGAGCGCGTGATCGTCAACGGGATGCAGCGGGCCAGGCCCGGCGCCCCGGTGGCCCCTGAAGAAGCCAAACAGTAGGCGGGCCCATGTTCTCCAAGTTCTTCATCGAGCGCCCGGTACTGGCCAACGTGCTGGCCATCGTGATGATGCTGCTGGGCGGCGTGGCCCTGTTCGAGCTGCCCGTGGCCCAGTACCCCGAAATCACGCCGCCCACGGTGCAGGTTTCCACCGCCTACCCCGGCGCCAGCCCCGAGGTCATCATCGAGACCGTGGCCGCGCCCATCGAGCAGCAGGTCAACGGCGTGGAGCGGATGCTCTACATGTCCTCCAAGTCTGCCTCGGACGGCTCCTACACGCTGACCATCACCTTCGAGGTGGGCACCAACCTGGACACCGCCACCATGCTGGTCCAGAACCGGGTGAACACCGCGCTCTCCAGCCTGCCGCAGGAGGTCCAGCGGCAGGGCATCAACGTCAAGAAGAAGTCCACGGCCATCCTGCTGGTCATCGACCTCATCTCGCCCGACGGCACCTACGACGACCTCTTCCTCTCCAACTACGCCACCCTGCGCATCAAGGACGAGCTCGCCCGCCTGGACGGCGTGGGCGACCTCTCCATCGTGGGTGCGGACGACTACGGCATGCGCGTCTGGCTGGACCCGGACAAGCTCAAGTCCATGAACCTGTCCGCGCAAGACGTGGTCAACGCCCTGTCCCAGCAGAACGTGCAGGTGGCCTCGGGCATGCTGGGCCAGCCCCCCACCCCCAAGGACCAGCAGTTCCAGCTCACCATCCAGACCCAAGGCCGGTTGGTGACCACCGAGCAGTTCGGCGACATCATCGTCAAGAGCTCCTTCGACCAGACCGGCAAGGTGGTGCGCGTGCGCGACGTGGCCCGCGTCGAGCTGGGCGCCAAGACCTACACCCTGTTCGGCCAGCAGAACGGGCAGCCCGCGGCCTGCATACCCATCTACCTGCTGCCCGGGGCCAACGCGCTCAACGTGGCCCAGAAGGTCCGCGCCGAAATCGGCCGCCTCTCCAAGGACTTCCCGCCCGGCCTGCAGTACGCCATCCCCTTCGACACCACGCTCTTCGTCAGCCGCGCCATCGACGACGTGTACAAGACCCTCATCGAGGCGGCGGTGCTGGTGCTGGTGGTCATCATGGTCTTCCTG
>JBKICO010000132.1:0-3218 GCA_046567065.1 Acidobacteriota bacterium | reverse complement strand
GGGCCAGCACCAGGAAGGCCAGCAGCGCCGCACCGGCGGCGACACCGCGCAGCTTCCAGGCCCCGAGCGCGGCCAGCAGGGTGATGAAGATGTCCAACAAGTTCCAGCGCCCGGCCCAGGATTCGCTCAAGGCGTCCGGCCCGGAGGCGTCCAGCAGGGTCCAGCCCGGGGGCAGGTGCAGCACCGCCGACAGGGAGGACACGCCCGCCTCCCAGCCCGTGGCCGGGATGGCCATGGAGGCATCGGGGTAACGGGCCTCGGCCGTGACCGCCAGGGGGGACTGGCGCAGCTCCACGCCGCGCCGCTTCTCAGGCCCGAGCAGCACCACGGGCAGGTCCCGCCCTGCCGAACTCACCCGGCCCAGCTCGCCGGGCTCGCGCATGGCCAGCACCGGCGAGCGGCGCAGGGGGCCGGAGATAGCGTCGCGGGCGGTGAGGCCCTTGCCGTCGAAATCAAGCCAGAGTTCGCGGCCGACCTTCAGGTCGTCCCCCGGCGGCACCGATTCCCCGCGCCGCACAAGCTGCAAGGCCAGGGTGGCTCCTTTGTCCAGCACATAGGCCGGGAACCCCTTCCAGGCCGGGGGCAGGTCCGTGGTCTGGGGGTCGGTGGAGGGCGGGCCGGTGAGCTTGACCTCGCGCAGGGCCTTGTCGGGCTGGAAGGCCCAGGTCTCCCGCCCGAATGGCGCGGCCACCGGCCCCACGGTCATTGCACCGCCCGGCAGGCGGCTCGTGATCTCCACGTCGTAGCTGCCCGCCCCGGCCTGCACCAGCACTTTGCCGTCCGGGCCGAAGCCCACGGGGATGGGCGAGGCGACGCCGAGCGGCTCCGAGCCGGGCAGCAGCAGCCCGTCCAGGGTGATGGTGCGGGAGCGCCCGGAGACCTCCAGGCGGGCCATGGTGGTGAGCGTCATGGGCTGGCCGTCGCGCAGCAGGCGCATGACGGTCACGCCCAGGGCGTCGGCCTGGGCCTTGCCCACGTCCGCGCCGGAGACGTCCAGCGCGCCGTCAGGGGTCATGCGGGGGTTCTCCACGGGCTTGCCGTCCACAGTCAGCTCGATCAGCCCGGTCTGAGCGGCTATGCGCACCGCCTGGGGCTTGCGCTTCCAGGGCAGTTGCCCCTCCATCTGCCATTCGCCGGGTTGGAGCCTCACTCCGGGCCTGCCACCCATGTCCAGCACGGGGGCGGGCTTGCCGTTCAGCGTGACGGCAGCGGGCCAGAGCCCCTGCGCCCACGGCAGGGGCACGGCCTGGGGGGCGAAAACCCTAAAGCTTAACTTGAAGGATGCGCCGTCCGCCGCCACGGCCAGCTTCAGCCGGGTGGGGTACAGGCACTGCCGCTGGCCGGGGTCCAGGGCCTGGGGCGGGCACTGGGCGGCGTCCTGCCGGTAGAGCACCCAGCCGTTCCAGGGGGCGAGGTCCGGTGGCAGCCAGGGCTTGTCCTGCGCGGGGGCGGACTGCGGGCTGAACAGGGCGGCGGCCTGCAGCAGCAGGCACAGAGCGATGGCGACGGTCGGTCTCGGCATGGCCTCTCCTTCTATCGACGGCGTCCTTGCCCTATGCTATAGCCCAGCCCGCACGAATTGGAAACGAACATGCCTGACGCATCCCGCTTTTCTTCCCTCCTGCTGGACTGGTTCCGGCAGGCCAAACGCCCCCTGCCCTGGCGCAACGGCTACGACCCCTATCAGGTCTGGCTCTCGGAGGTGATGCTCCAGCAGACCCAGATGGACAGGGCCGTAGAGTATTTCAACCGCTTCCTGGCCCGCTTTCCGGACGTGTTCAGCCTGGCCCGCGCCAGCGAGGAAGAAGTGCTGCGCCTCTGGGAGGGGCTGGGCTACTACGGCCGCGCCCGCAACCTGCTCAAGGCGGCCCGGGCCATGGTGGAGCGCCACGGCGGCGCCGTGCCCCGCACGGCAGCGGAACTGGCGGCCCTGCCCGGGGTGGGGGCCTACACCACCGGGGCGGTGCTCTCCATCGCCTACGGGCAGGACGTGGCCGCCGTGGACGCCAACGTGGAGCGTGTTCTGGCCCGCGTGTTCGACATCGCCCTCTCCCCCAAGGAGCCGGAAGGCCGCAGGCGCTTCGCCGGGCTGGCCCTCTCGCTCATACCGCAGGGCCAGGCCCGCGACTTCAACCAGGCGCTCATGGAGCTCGGCGCGCTGGTCTGTACCCCGCGCGACCCGGCCTGCCCGCGCTGCCCGCTGGCCCCCATCTGCAGCGCCCTCGCCTCCGGCACCGTGGACCTGCGCCCGGCCCTGCCCCCCGGCAAACCCGCCGTACCCATCGGCATGGGCACGGCTGTCATCCTGCACGAAGGGCTGGTCTACGTGCAGAAACGCCTGCCCGGCGGCGTGTGGGGCGGATTGTGGGAGTTTCCCGGCGGCCAGATCGAACCCGGGGAGGAGCCCGAGCAGGCGGCCCTGCGTGAAGTGCGGGAGGAGACCGGCTTCGTGGTGCGCAGCCTGGGCAAGCTTGCGGTCATCAAGCATTCGTACACCCGCTACCGGGTGACCATGCACGCCTACCTCATGGGCTTCCCCGAGGGCGCCGCCCCGCCCGAGCCCGTGCTCACGGCGGCCAGCTCCTTCCGCTGGCTGCCCCTGGCCAAGCTGGAGGGCCTGGCCTTCCCCACGGCCATGCGCAAGCTGGCCGAGGCCATCGCCCGCGATCCGCGCTTGAGTTGAGAATCCATCGAGAGGGCTCCTGCTGGGCCGCGCGGGAAGCCGCCCCCCCTCCCCGAACACGCCAGCTTCACGGCGCTGATCGGCTCTTGCAGCGCCTTGCCAGCGTGATCCACAAGGAAAATCGCGGACCGGTTCGGCCACAGTCCGCCAAAGCCCGGACCGCGGACTGCCACAGCCTACGCCGGAGCGGAACGAACCGGACTGCAGGCCGCCGGGGCCCGGCTCGCGGTTCCGCTACAGTCCGCGCCGGTAGGGGATGCGTATCAGGAAGCGGGTGCCCTGGCCGGGCGTGGACTCCACATCGATGCCGCCCTTGTGGTTCTCCACCACGATGAAATAGGCCACGGAAAGCCCCAGCCCGGTGCCCTCGCCGATGGCCTTGGTGGTGAAGAAGGGCTCGAAGATCCGGCGGCGGACTTCCTCGCTCATGCCGGGGCCGTTGTCCTCGATGATGACCAGGGCCGCGTTCTTCTCCGGCTGGGTGCGCAGGGTCAGCATGGGCGAGGCCAGGGACACCGCCGGGAGCGCGCCGTCC
>JBKICO010000131.1:0-7225 GCA_046567065.1 Acidobacteriota bacterium | reverse complement strand
GCGCGTGGACCGGGTCGAGTGAGAGTTCGGAGCACCACATGGAATGATGCTTGCCGGGGAGAAGTTCGAACAGCCAATGCAGGGCCACTGCGGCCGTGAGGGTTCCGATGAGGATCCAGTCGATCATGCTGCGTACCTCCTGGAGGAGATGTGGACCGTCGCCGGTCTCGCCAGGAAGATAGCAACCGCCGTGCCAGATGCGGGATGAGCGCAACATGCCGGAAATATTGGATCGCTGGCTGTGAGGTGCATCGTGGAGGCTTTCAAAATTGTACGACAGAGCTGGTTGGTGACATTTATGTAGGCAGAATCTCGGGGTAGTCCTCAGGCCAGGGCCTTGAGCACCACCAGGGTCATGTCGTCGTTGGGGGGGCGCTTGCCCCGGAATTCGGCCACGGAGGCCAGCACGGCCTTCAAGATTTCTTTCGCGCCCAGGCTTGCGCTCGCAGCCATGGCCTGGCGCAGCCTCTCCTTGCCGTACATCTCGTCGCTTTCGCTGCGGCACTCCCAGATGCCGTCGGTGGCCAGCACCAGCACCTCCCCGGGGGCCATGCCCGCGCGGGCGGCGCCCTCGTAGCGCCAGCCCGGGGCCACGCCCAGGGGCACGCCCCGGGCGTTCAACTCCTCGAAGCTTTGATCCGCCGGGTTGTAGAGCAGGGCCGGGTCGTGCCCGGCCTTGGCGTAGCTGAGCCCGCCGCCCCCGTTCCCGCCTGCCCCGTCCACGGCCAGCCAGAACAGGGTCATGAAGCGGCCCGAGTCGCCCGTGTCGCGGCAGAGCAGGTCGTTGACGTGCTCCAGCATGGCCGCCAGCCCGCCTTCACGGCGTTCGGCCCGGCCCCGGATGAAGGCCCTGGCGCTGGCCATGAGCAGGGCCGCGCCGATGCCGTGGCCGGTCACGTCGCCCACGGCCAGGGAGAAGCCCCCGGAGCCGGGGTCGGGGTGGGGCAGGTAGTCGTAGTAGTCGCCGCCTGTGGAGTCGCAGGAGATGGAGGCCCCGGCCAGGTCGAACCCGGGCGTGGGCGGGGGCGCGTGGGGCATGAGGTCGTTGTGGACGCTGGCCGCGATGGCCATGTCGAACTCCAGGCGCTGCTTCTCCAGCAGGTGATGGTGCAGCCGGGCGTTCTCTATGGCGATGGCGGCCTGGGCCGCGATGAGCTGGAAGACCTCCTGGTCGTCAGTGTCGAAAGGCTGGCCGTCGTTCCTGTTGATGAGCGCGGCCACGCCGATGACGCGCTCCTTCACCGCCAGGGGCACGGCCAGGATGGAGCGGGTGTGGTAGCCGGTGCGGCGGTCCACCTCGGGGTTGAAGCGGGGGTCGGCGTAGGCGTCGGGAACCAGGGCGGGCTGGCCGTTCACCTGCACCCATCCGGCCACGCCCTGGCCGCGCTTGAGCACGTGTCCCCTGGGCAGCTTGTCCGCCACGGGGCCTTGGGCCACGGTGAACACCAGGTCGCCGGTGTCGGCGTCGGTGAGCAGCAGGCTGCAGGTTTCGGCGGCCAGGGCCTGGCGCGAGGTGGTCATGATGCGCTTGAGCACCTCGTCCACGTCCAGGGAGGAGGTGATGAGCGCGCAAAGCTCGAAGCAGCGCTTCAGGTTGTCCGCGCGGCAGGCTGGCGTATCCGGTGGGGCCATGCTGGTTACATGCCCGCAAAGCCGGACAGTGTCCAGGCTGCGGCGTAAAGATCACGCATCATGAGGTGTTGCGTGATCGGCTCAGCGCGCCGGCCCGGCCCGCTCAGCGCCGCCGGAGCCTGCGCGTGGCCCGTTGCAGCACTGTCTGCAGCTCCTCCACGGTGAAGGGCTTGGACATGTAGTCGTCCATACCCGCGGCCAGAAACCGCTCCCGGTCGCCCTGGAGCGCGAAGGCGGTGACGGCGACGATGAAAACGTCCCGGTCGCCCGCGTGGCCTGAGCGGATGAGCCGCGTGGCCTGTTCGCCGTCAAGTTCGGGCATCAGCGCGTCCATGAGCACGAGATCGAAGCTCGCGGCCCGCAGCGCCTCGAGGGCCTGCAGCCCGTTCTCGGCCACCTCGACCTGGTGGCCCCAGTTCTGCAGGGTTTTCCTGGCGTAGAGGCGGCTTATGGGGTCGTCCTCGGCCAGCAGAACCCTCAGCCGGGGCGTGGCCGCCCGGGGGCGCTCCAATGCGGGGCGCGGGGCGGCGGAAGCCTCGTCTACACGGTCGAGTTCGACCAGGAAGGTGAACACGCTGCCATTGCCCAACTCGCTCTCGACCCGGATGACGCCGCCCATCATCTCCACGAGGGCCTTGGAGATGGCCAGCCCGAGCCCGGTGCCCCCGTGCTTGGCGTGCAGCGGGGAGGCGGCCTGCTCGAAATTTTCGAAGATGGAGCGGAGGCAGTCCTGCGGGATGCCGATTCCGTCGTCCCGGACTTCGAACAGCAGGGCGATCTTTTGAGGATTCGCGGCAGTTCCGGGGCGGACCGATACGGCCACGCAGCCGCGCTCGGTGAACTTCACGGCGTTGCCGGCCACGTTGGTCAGAATCTGGCGGAGCCGCCCGGCGTCGCCCAGATGCCGGTCCTGCACGGCGGGATCGACCGTGCACTGGAAATCGAGCCCTTTCTCCAGCGCGGCGAGCTCCAATGGCTTGAGCGTGACGGCGACCAGTTCGCGCAGGCTGAAGGGACGGTTATCCAGAACGGCCTTTCCGGCCTCGATCCTGGATATGTCGAGGATGTCGTTGATGATCTCCAGCAGGGCCCGGCCCGACCGGTCCACCAGGAGCAGGAAGCCCCGCACGTCCTCGGCCAGGGGCTGGCTCAGGGCCAACTGGGTCATGCCGAGAATGCCGTTCATGGGCGTGCGGATCTCGTGGCTCATGTTGGCCAGGAAGGCGCTTTTGGCGCGGTTGGCGGCTTTTGCGGCCTCCATGGCGGCCCGGAGTTCACGGGTCTGCTCCAGAACCCGCTGTTCCAGGGTCTCGTTCAGGCTCTTCAGTTCCAGCTCTGCCATTTTGCGCTTGGAGATGTCATTGAAGAGCACGGCCACCTGCCCCTTCTCCGGGGAGAAGGCCGAAATCCTGAAATGCCGGTCCTGCGGGGGGAAATAGGTCTCGAAGTAGACGGGTTCGCCGGTTTCGGCCACCCTGGCGTAGATGTCGAGGTAGGGCGGCTCCCCGGCGCGGTACAGGGTCTTGGCCGAAGCGCCCACCGCCTCCTCGCGGGTGATGCCGAGAATCTTCTCGTACTTGGGGTTGACGTCGATGAGGGTGTAATCGCAGGGGCGGCCTGACTCGTCGTACACGATCTCATGCAGGCACAGGCCTTCCTCCAGCGACTCGTACAGGGCCCGCAGCTTGCGCTCGTTGTCCAGCAGGGCCAGTTCGGCGTCCCTCCGGGCGACGCTGGCCCGCAAGGTTCCGATGCCGAAGGCCAGGGTGCCCGCCAACTCGACCAGCAGATCGAACTCGCCTTGTTCGAATGCGTCCTGTTCGTCCGAGTACACGCTGAGCACGCCGAACAGGCCGTCGTTGAGCTGCAGGGGCAGGGCGATGGAGGACGCATAGCCGCGCCGGGCTGCCTCGGCTCTCCAGGGGAGCAGGCTAGGGTCCGTGAGGATGTTGCGGCAGACCACGGGTTTGCCCGTGCGCACGGCCGTGCCGGTGGGGCCTCGGCCGAACTCGTTCTCGCCCCAGGAGATTCTGGTGTTCTGGAGGTAGCCGTCCTCGCAGCCGTACTGTGCGATGGGGACGATGCTTTGCCGCTGATCGTGGAGGGGGATGCCGGCCCAGGCCATGCGGTAGCCCGCGGTCTCGACCATGAGGCGGCAGATGTCGCGAACCAGCCCGGCCTCGTCCGAGGCCTTGACGATCAGGCGGGAACAGGCGCTGTAGGCGCGAACGGCCCTGTTGGAGCGCCGCAGGAGCCCGTCCAGCCGGTCTCTTTCGGCGGCGAGCAGCCGGGCAGGATCGGGGCAGGCGTTCCCGCCCGTGCCCGCCTCATGCGCTGCGGGCTCCCGGGCTGCCGCCTGGTGCGGGATGTGGGAAATGCGTCTGTCGTCCTGTTCGCTCATGCGGTCTCTTGTACGAGTCATTCGAAGTGGGCCGGTTGTCGATGTTCCGGGATGTATCCGCTGCAACCCTAACTGTTAACGGTATATAAGTCATCGGGGAATGGAGGGGCTTCCTCGGCGGTGGTTTCGGGCCGGTACGGGGCCATGCCGGCGCCGGAGACCTGCCGAGGCGGCCACGGGCACGGCGGATTCCATGGCCGCGCCGGGGGAGGGGCAGCCCCCACGGCGCGGCCGTTCCGCAAGGATCAGCTTCTAGAGCACCCGGCCCTGTCCGCCGGGCGCGTCCGAGGCCAGGCGTTCCCTGGCCTGCTCCCCGGCGGCGGCCAGGCTGTGCAGTCCGGCCAGGAACTCCTCCAGGGCGGCCAGCCCGGCCTTGAGCCGGGTGAAACCCGCCGCGTCTGCGGGGTCCAGGGCCAGGATGGCCTCCCGCCGGGCCGTGAGTTGCCCCTCCAGCAGGGCGCGCACGGCGTCGCACTCCAGCAGGCGGGCCACCTCCTCGCCTTGCAGGGCCTGGCGCTCCAGCTCCTCCCGGTTCACTGCGGGCCTCCCTGGGGGCCGGGGTACATCCCGGGAGCCATCATGCCGGGAGGCGTTTGGCCAGGCCCGGCAGCGGGGCCGCCGCCGGGGGGCATCCCCGGAGTCATCTTCCCGAGGGGCGTTTGGCCAGGCCCGGCAGCGGGGCCTCCGCCGGGCGAGGGGGCGGGCCTGGGCATCCGTGCAGCACCTGGAGCTGCGCCCGGGCCGGTGCCGGGGCCTGCGCCGGGGCCGGGCTTGCCCAGAGCCCTGGCCATGACCTGGTTGTCGCGCAGCAGTTCGTCCGCTTTGCGCTTGAGGCCCTGCACCACGTCCATGGAGGCCTCGTCGCGCAGGTACTCCGACACGTCGATGTCCAGGTATTCGTACTTGGCCTTGATGGCCTTGATCAGCCCCTTGGCGTCGCACACGCCAAGCTGCAGCCCAGCCTTGAGCATCATCTGCACCAGCTCGTCCATGAGCCGGGCGCTGTCCTGGCGCTCCTGCGGGCCTACGCCCACGTCGATGGCCACGGAATACTCCCCGGCCAGGTCTTCCGGCTCGATGAAGACGTCCGCGCCCACCACGCGCCGGTCGTCCTCGGGCGGGTAGAGCCGGATCACGTTCAGCACGCGCCCCAGGATGCGCCGGAAGGCCCTGGCGATGCGCCGGGCGTAGAGCTTCTGGCGTTGCATCCCGGCGCTGAGGCGCATCTGCATGCCCAGAGCGGTGTGGTTGAGCGAGTTGCTGTCCAGCCCCTGCATGTCCGCGCTGACGCCGGACTCCTTGGCCACCTCCTCCAGGGTGAGCTGGAAGGCGTCCAGGATGAACTTGTCCGTGGGCGAAGGGGCCAGCTCCTGCACGGTGCCCAGGGAGGGCACCAGGGAGACGTCGCCCGGCCCCATGCCGGAGAGGATCTTGCGGGCGCGGGCGTCCGTGGTGAGAAAGCCCCGGTAGGTGCTCATGGCGGCCTGGTCCTGGATGTTGCGCAGCAGGTTGGAGAGCACCCGCTGGCGGTGGTCCAGCACGGCGGCCACGGGTCGGCCCAGCAGCTTGTGCGGCTCTTTGTAGACGTAGCCCAGCTCGAAGGGCGGGCCGCCGTAGGGGTTCTCCACGGGGCCGCGCAGGATCACGCCCTCGCAGACGGTGACGATGCAGGGCTTGAGCAGCCCGGTCTCGTCCACGGGCAGGCGCAGGTAACACTCCCAGACGAACACCTCCGGCGTCCCCGGGCGCTGCTGCCCGTCCGGGCCGCCCTGGGCCGACACGGCGTCGGCCTCGTGCAGCGCGGCGTACTCCCCGGCGGTCTCGGTCATGCTGCGGCGCTGGTCCGCCCGGGTGCGCAGGACCTCGGCGCTGCCCTTGCGGTAGACCCCGGCCAGCTCCTGGCGGCGGATGGAGTCCAGATCGCGCTTGACCACATGGGCCACGAAGGGGTTCTTGCCCAGGTCGGCGTAGCCGGGCAGCATGTAGAGTTCGCGCGGGGGCACCACCTCCAGGTGGAAGCCCTGGTAGAGGCTCTTGCGGCGCACGGCCTTGGCCCCGCGCAGGCCGGGGCGCTCCGCCCCGCTGGCCGGGTCGCGCAGGGTGACGGACTTGCCGCCCCGGATGTCCACGATGCTCGTATCCTCGTGGGCCAGGGCCTCCAGCTCCTCCATACCCATCTCGGGCAGCAGTTCGGTGGACAGGTCGTAGTCGTCGCGCTGGGTGACCTTCATCACGCCGTAGTGGTTCACCAGGCAGTCATGGATGAAATCCTCGATGAGCTGCTCCCCTTCCAGGGGGCCGAAGAGTTTGTGGCGCACGTAGCGGCGCAGGCGGTCGGCCCGGTCGCGGGCCTGCTTGGCCTCTTCCGGGTTGTCGCCGCGCACCACGGGGTTGAAGGTGAAGAATTCGCCGGTGAACACGTCCACAAGACCGGGCTTCATCCACTCCACCACCGAGAAGATGGTGGGGTGCACGGTCTGGGACCAGCCGGGGCGCTCGTTGCCGTAGGGCTCGGCGCGGTACCAGCGGTAGTGCTTCTCGCGTTCGGCCGAGAGCTCGGCCTGATAGGCGCGGGCCGCGTCCATGTCGGGCTGGATCAGGGCCAGCAGGTCGTTGTCGGTCATGGGCATGGGGTCTCCTAGATGAAGCGGGAAGGCTCCGGGCCTTCCGCGTGGTTGCAGGTTTCCTCCGCCGCCTGGAAGCGGTCGGCGTGGGCCATGGTCAGCACGAAGGCGTCGGCCAGGTTGGGCGAGGGCACGCCGCGCCGTTTGAGCTCGTCCTTGCCCTCCACCTTGATCCTGCCGCTGGGCAGGTAGGCGTAGCGCGGGGACGAGAGCTCGGCGGCCAGCTTGTGGGCCAGGGGGATGGTGTCGTCGATGGCGGCGGCGCGGCTGGCGAAGAACTCGCGGGCCTTCCACCACAGCTCGTCGCGGCGGCGGTTGAAGCGCTCGGAGGAGGCCGCTGACTCGGCCACGTTCACGGCCACGGCGGGCAGCCCCCAGCCGGAGAGGATGTGCGCCGCGCCAGCGCCCCAGCCCACGCTGTCCACGTAGAGGGCTTCGGGCCGCATCAGCTCGAAGCACTCGCGGGCGCGACCGGCCACGGCCAGGGAGTCGTCCAGCCGGAATTCGTCGATGTGCAGGATCTTGCCGCCCTGGCGCACCACGATGGCCGAGGGGTCGCCGCCCAGGG
>JBKICO010000130.1:0-10351 GCA_046567065.1 Acidobacteriota bacterium | reverse complement strand
CCGCCCCGGCTGGTCTGGCCCGCGCTCCAGACCATCGGGGGCGAAAACGGTTGGTATTTCGCCGACTTTCTCTGGAAGTTACGCGGGCTGGCGGACAGGCTGGCCGGAGGCGTTGGTCTTGGGCCAGGCAGGCCCCACCCCGGCGAACTCCGCCCCGGGGACGCGCTGGACTGCTGGCGCGTGCACGAGGCCAGCCCCCCCGCCCGCCTGACCCTGCTGGCCACCATGAAGTCCCCCGGAGAGGCGGCCCTGGAGTTCATCCTCGCCCCGGTGGAAGGCGGGCGCTGCGAACTGACACTGCTGCCCCGCTTCCAGCCGCGCGGGCTGGCGGGCCTGGCCTACTGGTACGCCATGTACCTGCCGCACCTGCTGCTCTTCCCGGGGCTGGTGCGCAAGCTGGCCGAGGCAGCGGGAGCGCGCGTGGTGCGCGGGCCGTGGCGTTTCCGCCCGCAGCCCGTCGAGGCCTGCCCCATGCCCGGGCGCAAGCCAGCCCGGGGCTGACCTCGCTGAGCCGACTGGCCGCCGGGCGTTGCCTCGCGCTGGCATTGGGCGTATTCGGGGAGGCACCCGCTAACTCATGAGGTCGCCATGAACATGATCCGGCTGGCGCTCGCGGCGCTCATCATCCTCGGTCTTGCCGCACAGGCCCCCGCTGCGAAGAAATCGCCGCAGCCCGCCGCCCCGCAACAGGAGGCCGCGCCCGACCCCAACGCCCAAGGGCTCTACGAGTTCTTCAAGGCCGAAACCAAACCCTCGGCCAAGTCCCTGGATTTCCAGATCACCGGCGGCTACGCGGACCTGCGCACCGAGTCGCCCGAATCCTCGGGGCGCTACTTCATGGCGGGCAGCACCATCACCGCCGTGGCCCCGGACATCTACCGCCTGGACTTGACCTTCAAGAAGAAATACCAGCGCGACGTCATCGACCTGGTGCCGGAGTACTACTTCACGCAGCAGAAATCGTATTATTTCTGGTATGACGGCGGGAAGAAACTGGTGCTCAAGATCGGCAACGGCAAGAAGACCATCAATTTCGACAAGAAAGAGCTGACCAGCATCAAGGTCAAGACGCTGGAAACTTACACCGTGGAGAAGACCAAGCTGGACATGAACGTGGTCTTCTCCGACGGGGGGTCGCAGATCTATCTGGTGCTGAAGTTCATTTAGGCCCCGGAGAGAAGAACCGGGATGAAGAGCGGGGCCCTGCCCCGCGCCCCGCCAGGGGGATGATCCCCCTGGACCCCGCAATATTCAGCCCGGGAGGCGATGCCTCCCGGGCTGAAATTTTTACGGGCGATCGCTCGCCTACCCCAGGTTCTTGGCCACGAAGTCCCAGTTGACCAGCTTCTCCAGGAAGGCCTTCACGTAGTCGCCGCGCAGGTTCTGGTAGTCCAGGTAGTAGGCGTGCTCCCAGACGTCCACCGTCAGCAGCGGCTTCTGGTTGTTCACCAGGGGGTTCATGGCGTTGGGCGTCTTGACCACCTTGAGCGCGTCGCCATCGGCGACCAGCCAGGCCCAGCCGCTGCCGAACTGGGTCGTGGCCGCGGCCATGAACTCCTTCACGAAGCCGTCGTAGCCGCCGAAGCTGGCCTTGATCTTCTCCGCCAGTTTGCCCGTGGGCTCGCCCCCACCGCCCTTCTTCATCCCCTTGAAGTAGAAGGTGTGGTTCCAGGCCTGGGCCGCGTTGTTGAACAGGCCCACGGCGGCCGGGTCCTTGGCGGCGTCCATGAAGACCTTCTCCAGGGTGAGCCCGGCGGTGGGCTTGCCCTCAAGGGCCTTGTTCGTGTTGTCGTAGTAGGCCTTGGTGTGTTTTCCGTAATGGAAGCTCAGGGTCCTGGCGGAGATGACGGGCTCCAGGGCTTCGAGGGGATAGCCCAGCTCCGGCATGGGGAAGGTGACGCCCGGCCCGGCCTGGGCTCCGGCCGCGCCGGGGAAGGCCCCCGCCGCGGCCGCCATGGCTGCGGCTGAAACGGCCAGGGTGTTGAACTGGCGGCGGGTCATGCCGCCCTGCGGGGTTTCATCATGTTCCGAGTGATTCATGGAGACCTCCGTGATGGTGCGCGGTGTGAACTATGTTGAGGGGTTGCCCGGAAACAGCCGGGAAGAAACACCATGTATGCTCCATGCGGCACAGCGCAGCCACTGTCAAGCGCTGACAGCCCAATGGCCCGGAAACCGACACGGCGGGCCGTGAGGGTGCGCCCTGAAGGTTCGTGCATGTGGTGAAGTATTGGGGCCAGGTTGCTGGCTGCGGGGTTGCACTGCCTGGCGCTGCGCCCCGGCGGGCGCGACCCAAGCTGCCGGGCCTGCGGCCCTCTGGCGAAGCGCCAGCGCAAGATCGCGCCCGCCGGGGCGCAACGCCAGGCAGCGCATCGCAACCATGGCCTAGGACGGAATTGGAGACGACGAACTTTGAGGCGGACGGCAGGCGGTATGGTCCCCAACCGCCCAGCCTGTTGCGCGGGCAAAGCCATGTGCCGGTCTGGCGCTGCAGCCGGTTCGAATGTGGTGAAGACGTGGTTGCGATTGCCCACGCGAAGCGGAAAGGGATTCCAAAGGGAGGAACTCCCTTTGGCCGCCGGAGGCGTCCCCCCTGAGTATCTCTCCGCCCTACTCGTCGTGGCTGTGGGGCACGTCGCCCAGCGGGTGCACGTGCACGTGGGTGTGGGGCGAGGCCGCCACGGCGTGCAGGTGCCCGTGGTCGAGCATGTAGTGCTCCGTGGCCACCTGCAGCAGGAAGTCCCACTCGTGTGAGACCACCAGCAGCCCCAGATCGAGCCCTGTGAGCACCTCGGCCACGCGGGCCTTGCTCTCGGGGTCCAGGCCGGTGGTGGGCTCGTCGAGCAGCAGGGCCTTGGGGCGCATGGCCAGCACACCGGCCAGGGAGGCCAGGCGCTTCTCCCCGCCGGAGAGGCGATGCGTGAGCCGGGGGCCGAACCCGGCCAGCCCGACCATCTCCAGGCATTGCTCCGCGATCTCCCGGGCTTCGCGCGGGCTGCGGCCCAGGTTCAGGGGGCCGAAGGCCACGTCCTCGATGACGGTGGGGCAGAAGAGCTGGTCGTCCGGGTGCTGGAACAGGTAGCTCAGCACGCGCCGGGCGCAGCGCAGCCCATCCCCGTCGGAGCAGGCCGCGCCGTCCACGCGCACGGTGCCGCGCACCGGGCGCACCAAGCCCATGACGGTCTTGAGCAGGGTGGTCTTGCCCGAGCCGGTGTGCCCGGCCAGGCCCACGCGCCCGCCCGGCTCCAGCTTCAGGTTCAGGCCGGTGATGACCTCGCGGCCGGGATAGCCGCAGTACAGGTCCTCTATGTCGATGAGCGTCATAACGCCTCCGTGAACAGCACCGCGCAGCCCAGGATGAGGCAACCCAGGCACAGGGCGGTGTCCGCCGCGCGCCAGCCGCCCGTCCCAAGGCTGCGGAAGCGCCCGTCGAAGCCCCGGCAGAGCATGGCCTGGTGGATGGCCCCGGCCCTGTCCATGGCCCGGATGAAGAGCAGGGCCAGCAGCAGGGCGTAGGTGTTCCAGGTCCGGCGGCTGGTGCCCGGGTCGAAGCCGCGCAGCCTGGCCGCGGTGAGCAGCCGGTCCCACTCCCGGCGCATGAGCTCCAGGTAGCGGGCGGTCAGGGCCAGGATCAGGCAAAGTTTGTCCGGCATGCCCAGCCCCGAGAGGGCCGCGCCGAACTCCGCCGGGCTGAGCGGGCGAACCAGCCCCCAGAAAATGAGCAGGATCGCGTTGCCCTTGGCGGTCATCAAGGCGGCCAGGGCCAGGCCCTCGCGGCTGAAGGGCCAGCCCGCCATGTGGAACAGCGGCGCGCCCGGCACCGCGAAGGGCACCGTGGCCAGAAGCCCCAGGAAGAAGAAGTTGACGAACGCCATGCGCTTGAGGAGCGGCCCGGGGCCGCCCCAGCCCAGGGTGAGGGCGGCAAGCCCGCAGGCCAGGGCCAGGCCCGCGCCGAACCAGTTGTTGCAGACGGCGGCGGCCACGCACAGGGCCACCGCCCCGGCCAGCCTGGAGCGGCCGTCAAGCACCGGGGCCTGGGCCATCTACAGGTACTCCGGGCGCAGGCGCTTGATGAAGCCCAGGATGAGCAGGGTGATCACGCCCTCGACGGCCATGAGCGCCAGGTGCGTCCAGAAGAATATCCCGGCGAAGAGGGCCAGTTCCCCGCCGCTGGCCACCAGGGCCGTGTACAGCAGCACCAGGCTGCCCAGGATGGGCAGCGCCCCGCACAGGAAGGCGACCACCGGGAAGGCCGGGCCGCCCTTGCGCAGCAGCGGCCGCAGGGCCAGCCCCGCGAGCACGGCTGGCAGGCCCATGACCACGGTGTTCACCCCGAGCACCGTGAGCCCCCCGAACTGGAAGAGCAGCGCCTGCAGCAGAAGCCCCACGAAGATGGCCGGAAAGGCCGCCCAGCCCAGCATGGCGCCCATGAGCCCGGAGAGGATCAGGTGCACGCTGGCGGGCCCCAGGGGCAGGTGCACCAGGCTGGCGGCGAAGAAGGCGGCCGAGAGCACGCCCGTGCGCACCAGGGCCTCGCCTTCCAGCTTGCGGATGCCCACGCCCAGGCCCACGGCGGCCAGGGCCGCGCCGGAGGCCAGCACGGGGGCTGAGAGGATGCCTTCGGAAATATGCATGGCGTTACGTCCAGAGAGGCTTTGCCTGACGATGTTACGGGACAGGTTCCGCCCACGCGGGGGGGCCGCGCGGGTGGCTGAGCAGTACCCCGTGTCGCCTGCTTGGGCAAGCATACATTTTTCACATTCGTGTCGCATGGACAAACCTTCATCCCCCTGTCGATTCTGTTGACATCAATGCAACCAGGTTGCATTACCCGGGCATCCCAGCGTGAGGTTCTTCGATGATCCGTGCAGTTGTCGGAATACTGGTCCTGCTGGCCTTCGTCCTTCTGAGCGCGGCCGCCCAGGCCGCGCCCCTCGAGGTGGCGGTCAGCGTGGCCCCGCAGAAATATTTCGTCCAGAAGCTGGCCGGGCCTCTGGCCCGCGTCAGCGTGATGGTCGCCCCCGGGGCTGACCCGCACACCTTCGAGCCAAAGGCCAGCCAGATGGCCCAGGTTGCCGGGGCCAAGCTCTATTTCACCCAGGGCGTGGAGTTCGAGCAGGTCTGGCTGCCCAGGATGGCCGCCTCCAACAAGGGGCTGACCGTGGTGGCCGCCACCGCCGGGATCGAGCTGCTGCCCCTGGATGAGCACGGCCACGAGAAGGAGGCCGGGCACCAGCACGCCTCCCCCTCCGGCACGGAGACCGACCCCCACACCTGGACCTCGCCGCGCCTGGCCAAGATCGAGGCCGCCAACATGGCCCGCGCCCTGGCCCAGGCCGACCCGGCCAACGCCCAAACCTACGAAGCCAACCTGGCGGCCCTGAACCAGGAGATCGACGCCCTGGACGCCTCCATCCGCGAGGCCTTGAAGGGTCTGCCCGAGGGGGCCTGCTTCCTGGCCTTCCACCCGGCCTGGGCCTATTTCGCCAAGGAATACGGCCTGCGCGAGGTGGGCATCGAGGTGGGCGGCAGGGAGCCCGGGCCGAGGATGCTGCGCAGGATCATCGACGATGCCCGCAAGAAGGGCGTGAAGGTGGTCTTCGTGCAACCGCAGTTCTCGCGCAAGGCCGCGCAGACCGTGGCCGAAGGCATCGGGGCCACCCTGGCCGTTGCCGACGACCTGGCCGAGGACTGGGCCGCCAACCTGCTCCAGGTGGCCAAGGCATTCAGGGAAGCCGCCAGGTAGCGGGCCAGCAGCGGCCCGGCCTCACCCCAACCAAGGATGACCAGCCCGATGCGGGAAGCAGCCATCGAACTCAAGGGCCTGAGCTTCGGCTACGGCGACTCCACCGTGCTCGAAGGGGTGAACCTGAACGTGCCCCAGGGAGAATACCTGGCCGTGCTCGGCCCCAACGGCGGCGGCAAGACCACGCTGCTCAAGCTGCTGCTGGGGCTGGAGCAGCCCACGGCGGGCACGGTGCGCATACTGGGGCTCGAGCCCTCCCAGGCCTCCCGCCTGGTGGGCTACATGCCGCAACTCACCGCGCACAGCCGCGACTTTCCCATCTCCGTGCTGCAGACCGCGTTGCTCGGACGGCTGGACTCCCGCTCCTGGTGGCCCCGCTGGCCCCGCCGCGACCGGGACAAGGCCCTGGAGTGCCTGGAGCGCGTGGGCGTGGCCCACCTGGCGGGCAAGCCCCTCTCCGGCCTCTCCGGCGGGCAGCGCCAGCGCGTGTTCATCGCCCGGGCCCTGGCCGGGGAGCCGCGCATGCTCCTGCTGGACGAGCCCACCGCCAGCGTGGACCCCGAGGGCCGCGCCTCCCTGCAGGAGCTGCTGGGCGAGCTGGCGAAAACCATGACCGTGGTGCTGGTCAGCCACGACCTCTCCGTGATCTCGCGCCACGTGACCTGCGTGGCCTGCGTGAACCGCACCGTGCACTTCCACCCCAGGCCCGAGGTCACGCCGGAGATGTTCGGCATGATGTACCAGTGCGGCCCCCACGGCTGCCCCGTGGAAATGATCGCCCACGGCATCCCGCACCGGGTGCTGGCAAGGCACGAGGTCAAGCCGTGATCGAGATCCTCTCCTATGATTTCATGCGCAACGCGCTCATGGCCGGGCTGCTGGCCAGCGTGGCCTGCGGCATCATCGGCACGCTGGTGGTGGTCAACCGGGTGGTGTTCGTGGCGGGCGGCATTTCCCACGCGGCTTACGGCGGCGTGGGCCTGGCCTTCTTCCTGGGCCTGCCCGTGCTGCCGGTGACGGTGGTTTTCTCCCTGGGCGTGGCCGCGCTCATGGCCAAGGTGACCTTCGGCAAGCGGGAGCGCGCCGACACCGTGGTGGGCGTGCTCTGGGCCGCGGGCATGGCCTTCGGCATCATCCTCATGGACCTGACCCACGGCTACAACGTGGACCTGATGAGCTTCCTCTTCGGCTCCATCCTCTCCGTGCCCCTGTCCGACCTGTGGCTCATGGCCGGGCTGGACGCGCTGCTGGTGGCCGTGGTGGCCTTCGGCTACCGGGGCTTCCTGGCCATGAGCTTCGACCCGGAGTTCGCCGGGCTGCGCGGCGTGCCGGTGAAGCTCCTGCATCTGGCCATGCTCTGCATGATCGCGGTGTCCATCGTGATGATCATCCGGGTGGTGGGACTGATCCTGGTGATCGCCCTGCTGACCATTCCGCCCTACCTGGCCGAGCGCGGCGGGCGCTCCCTGGGCGGGATGATGGCCGCCTCCGCGCTCTACTCCGTGCTTTTCTGCCTGAGCGGCCTGGCCCTCTCCTACGCTTTCGACCTGACCTCGGGCGCGAGCATCATCGCCGTGGCCACGGTGTGCTTCTTCGCCCGCCAGGGCCTCAAGGGGAGGCGCGCCTGATGTGCGGCTCCTGCGATCCCTCGCGCCTGCTGGAAGGCGGCGGCCTCAAGGCCACGCCCATGCGCCTGCGGGTGCTCTCGGCCCTGCTGGCCTCGGGCGAGGCCCAGGGCGCCCCCGCCCTGCTCGAACTGCTGCGCCGCGAGGCCCCGGCGGACAAGGTGAGCCTCTACCGCACCCTGGAGGCGCTGCTCCAGGCCGGGCTGGCCACCCGCCACGAGGCCGGGGACGGCAGCGTGCGCTACTGCGCGGCCGGGCCGGCCCACCCGGACCACCACCATTTCTACTGCCTGAGCTGCCGCAGGCTCTACTGCCTGGAGCAGGACGCCGTGAGCGTGGGCACCGAGGTGCAGGGAGTGAGCCACGTGAGCGTGCGCCTGGACGGCACCTGCCAGCGCTGCCGCACAGGCGTGTCCGGCTGAAAGCCGCCCCTCCGGCAGGATTTCCGTTGCCCGTGGATGTGCCTCGGGGTACATGGATGCGTGAAATCCCCACCAGCAGGAGACGCCCATGATCGACGACATCGCACAACACCTCGGCGAAAAGGCCGCCTACTACCTCGATCACGTCTGCAAGGCCGTTCCCCGGCACACCCTGCACCTGCCCGGGCCCGACGTGGTGGACCGCATCTACGCCCAGACGGACCGCTCCGTGCCCGTGCTGCGCAACCTGCAGGCCCTCGTGGGATCGGGCAGGCTCGGCGGCACCGGCTACGTGTCCATCCTGCCCGTGGACCAGGGCATCGAACACTCCGCCGGGGCCTCCTTCGCGCCCAACCCCATCTATTTCGACCCGGAGAACATCGTGAAGCTGGCCCTGGAGGCGGGCTGCAACGGCGTGGCCTCCACCCTGGGCGTGCTCGGGGCCGTGGCGCGCAAGTACGCCCACAAGATCCCCTTCATCCTCAAGATCAACCACAACGAGCTGCTCTCGCTGCCCGCCAAGGCGGACCAGATCATGTTCGCCCAGGTGGAGCAGGCCTTCGACATGGGCTGCGCCGCGGTGGGGGCCACGGTGTATTTCGGCGCGCCCGAGTCCACCCGGCAGATCCAGGAGGTCTCCCACGCCTTCCGCCGCGCGCACGAGCTGGGCCTGGCCACCATCCTCTGGTGCTACACGCGCAACCCGGCCTTCGTGAAGGAAGGCGTGGACTACCACACCGCCGCCGACCTCACCGGCCAGGCCAACCACCTGGGCGTGACCATCCAGGCCGACATCATCAAGCAGAAGCTGCCCACCACCAACGGCGGCTACACGGCCATCAAGTTCGGCAAGACCGACCCGCGCGTCTATTCTGAGTTGACCACCGCCCACCCCATCGACCTCTGCCGCTATCAGGTGCTCAACTGCTACTCCGGGCGCATGGGGCTCATCAATTCCGGCGGGCCGTCCGGCGGGGCCACGGACATGGCCGAGGCCGTGATGACCGCCGTGGTCAACAAGCGCGCGGGCGGCATGGGGCTGATTTCGGGGCGCAAGGCCTTCCAGCGTCCCATGGAGGACGGCGTGCGGCTGCTGCACGCCATCATGGACGTCTACCTCTGCAAGGACGTGACCGTGGCCTGATCGCCCGAATTCCAGCCGCCGGAGCCGCACGCGCCGAGGCCTGATATTCCAGGCGTTTCGGATGCGATCGGTTCCTGCGGCAACTCATGATGACGCCCTCCGGGAGGGGCCGCCGGGCCCCTCCCGCTAGCCAGCCCGATTTTCCGGCCTTATATTTTCAGAAGGCCCGCGGTGGACAAGCTCAAGCAACCGGCATAAGCGACACGCCCACGGGCCTGACGGCGTGCGCCGAAAGGCGCGGCGCAGAGGCCGTGCCATGAACCGCCGGGCGCTGGCGGCAAGGAAGCGCTTGCGTGTGCGGCCCTGGGTAACCAGGCCGACCCCGGAAACGTCATCACTCAGAGGAATACAGCATGAAGCAGCACTGCCAGAAAACCAGTGCCCGATACAATGGCAGGATCCGCCCCGTGGAGGGCACCCTGCGCGAAGGAATCATGACCTGCCCCGCCACCCGGATGTCCGTGCTGCTCTCGGCGCTGCTCCTGGGCCTGGCGCTGACGCTCGCGGCCCTTCCGGCCAGGGCCGCCCAGGACGCAGTTGAGGAGGCCATCGCCGCGCCCGCACCCGAGGCGTCCCTGGAAGCCCCCAAGCCCGCCGGCACGGTCGCGCCGGACCGCAGCAAGGCCCTGCTGACCCTGTTGGACAGGATGAAATCGAGCTACGCCGCCCTCAAGGACTTCACCGCCACCTTCCAGAAGCAGGAGAAGGTCGGCAACAAGGTGTTCAAGGACGACCAGATCCAGCTCAAGTTCCAGAAGCCCTTCAAGGTCTACATGAAGTGGATGGGCGAGGCCAAGGAAGCGCTCTACGTCGAGGGGCAGTACAACAACAAGGTGCTGGCCCGCTGTGACGGCCTGCTGGGCCTTGCCACCTGGTCCTTCAGCCCGAGGAGCTCCGCGCTCATGCGCGAGAGCCGCCATCCCATCACCGAGGTGGGCTTCGGGTTCATCCTGGACGTGATGAACAAGAACATCCCCAAGGCGCACGAGAACGGCGACATGGAGATCGTCAAGATGGCGGACGACCAGTTCGACGGCCGCCCCGCCACGGTCGTGGAGGCCAAGTTCAAGTCCAACGGGGAGCGGCAGTACTACACCTCGCGCATCGTCTTCCACGTGGACAAGGAGTTCCTGCTGCCCGTGGGTATCGCCTGCTACGACGACAAGGGCGAGCTTCAGGAAGAATACATCTACAAGGACCTCAAGCCCAACTCCGGGCTGACCGAGATGGATTTCTCCAAGGACAACAAGGAATACCGCTTCTAACGGCGGCTTCGGGCACAGACCGCAAGCCCAGGCCCGGCGCGAAGCGGGAAAGGGTTCCAAGGGAACGAAGTTCCCTTGGCGGGAGTGTCCAGAGAGGGCGGAGCCCTCTTTGGCCGCCGGAGGCTTCCCCGCGCGCCCGCCGGGTTTGA
>JBKICO010000129.1:0-5947 GCA_046567065.1 Acidobacteriota bacterium | reverse complement strand
CAGCAGATGATGCAGGCCCAACTGGGCAACGCCGGGCTGGAGATAGACGACATGCTGCGCCACGCCTCGCGCCTGCTCTCGCGCGTCTCCAACCAGGTGTGCATGGTGCTGGCCCCCAGGCATTCGCAGGCCCTGTGGCGGCAGATCGACTTCGTGCTGCTACGCCCGGGGCTGGTCATGGCCATCCTGGTGCTGCAGGGCGGGCTGGTGCAGAAGCGCGTGGTCAGCGTCGCGGAGGACATCCGCGCCGACGACCTGGTGCACTTCGGCAACTACCTGAACCACCATTTCCAGAACCTCACCGTGTCCCAGGTGCGCACCCGCATCATCGCGGAGATGGGCGCGGCCGAGCGCGAGCTCTCCTCCCTCACGGGGCGGGCCATGCGCCTGGCCATGGACGCCTTCTCCGCCACGGAGACGCCCGAGGTGTTCGTGGAGGGCACGCTGAACATGCTCTCCCAGCCGGAATTCTCCGACATCGCGGCCATGCGCGACATCCTCAAGGCCCTGGAGGACCGCACCCGCCTGCTGGAGGTTCTGGACAAGACCATGGACGAGTACCGCACCGTGGTCGTCCTGGGCGAGGAGGCCAAGGTGGGCGACCTGGCCGCCTGCGGCCTGGTGAGCGCGCCCTACGGCCCGCAAGGCGCGCCGCTGGGCTCCGTGAGCGTGATCGGGCCCATCCGCATGGACTACGCCGAGGTGGTGCCCCTTGTGGATTACACCGCACGGCTGATATCCACCATGCTGGGCCGCCATTTCTAGCAGCCCGTTGAAAAATCCGCGCTGGCTGCGTTGCGGCGGGAAAGTCAGACCCTCACGTATGCTTGATACGCTTCGGCCCTGACTTTCCCTTGCGCCTTGCCAGCACGTCTTTTGAACGGGCTGCGGGCATGAAGGATTTTCCAAGCATTACAAGGAGCGATGCATGACGCTTGAAAACGATACCCCGGAAACCCCGGCCGAAGAGGCCGCCCCCATGACCCCCGAAGAGGAGATCGCCGCGCTCAAGCAGGCCGTGGCCGCCGAGACCGACAAACGCCTGCGCGCCCTGGCCGACGCCGAGAACCTCAAGAAGCGCCTGATCCGGGAGAAGGAGGAGTTCGTCAAGTTCGCCGCCGAAGGCGTGCTGGCCGACCTGCTCCCCGTGCTCGACAACCTGGACCTGGCCCTGGCCCACGGGCGCTCCGTGCCCGCCTGCAAGGACGTGGTCATGGGCGTGGACATGACCCGCAAGATCTTCCTGGACACCCTGGCCCGCCACGGCCTGGAGCCCTGCGGCCAGGCCGGGGAGGAGTTCAACCCCGAATTCCACGAGGCCGTGGGCATGCAGCCCGGCGGCAAGGTGCCCCCCAACCACGTGATCCAGGTCATGCTGTCGGGCTACCGCCTGCGCGGACGCCTGCTGCGCCCGGCCAAGGTGCTGGTGAGCCAGGGAGAATAATCCCGCTATTTTCGGGGTGTACCCCTTTACACACCGATTATCCGACTTATTATCGGGTCTCGAAGCGCCCGCCCAGCGGGCGCAACTTAATGAGAAGACATAATCCGGTTCCCAAGCGACACCGGTAGACATCACCCCCCTCAAGGAGGAACGGATTCAATGGGCAAAATCATCGGGATCGACCTCGGCACCACCAACTCCTGCGTTTACGTGATGGAAGGCAAGGACCCCAAGTGCGTCATCACGCCTGAAGGCGGCCGCACCACCCCTTCCATCGTCGCCTTCACCAAGGAACGCCTCGTGGGCGAGATCGCCAAGCGCCAGGCCGTCACCAACCCCGAGCGCACCATCTTCGCGGTCAAGCGCCTCATGGGCCGCTCCTTCAACACCCCGGAAGTGGCCAACTGGCTCACCCACTGCCCCTACAAGATCGTGGAGGGCGCCAACGGGGAAGCCGCCGTCGAGGTCGACGGCAAGAAGTACTCGGCCCCCGAGATCTCGGCCATGATCCTGGCCAAGCTCAAGTCCGACGCGGAAGCCAGCCTGGGCGAATCCGTCACCGAAGCGGTCATCACCGTTCCGGCCTACTTCAACGACTCCCAGCGCCAGGCCACCAAGGACGCGGGCCGCATCGCGGGCCTTGACGTCAAGCGCATCATCAACGAGCCCACGGCCGCCTCCCTGGCCTACGGCTTCGACAAGAAGGCCAACGAGAAGATCGCCGTGTTCGACCTGGGCGGCGGCACCTTCGACATCTCCATTCTGGAAGTGGGTGACAACGTGGTGGAAGTCCGTTCCACCAACGGCGACACCTTCCTGGGCGGCGAAGACTTCGACCACCGCGTCATCCAGTACCTGGTGGACGAGTTCAAGCGCGAGAACGGCATCGACCTCTCGCAGGACCGCATGGCCCTGCAGCGCCTGAAGGAATCCGCCGAGAAGGCCAAGAAGGAACTCTCCACCGCCATGGAGACCGAGGTCAACCTGCCCTTCATCACCGCCGACGCCAACGGCCCCAAGCACATGATGGTCAAGCTCTCGCGCGGCAAGCTCGAGAAGCTGGTGGAAGACCTCGTGGAGCGCACCGCCGGACCCTGCAAGAAGGCCCTGGCCGACGCCGGGCTCTCCGCCTCGGACATCGACGAAATCATCCTCGTGGGCGGCATGACCCGCATGCCCATGGTGCAGCAGAAGGTGAAGGAGCTCTTCGGCAAGGAGCCCAACCTCACCATGAACCCCGACGAGGTCGTGGCCATGGGCGCGGCCATTCAGGGCGGCATCCTGGCGGGCGACGTCAAGGACGTGCTCCTGCTGGACGTCACCCCGCTGTCGCTGGGCATCGAGACCATGGGCGGCGTGTTCACCAAGCTCATCGAGCGCAACACGACCATCCCCACCCGCAAGTCGCAGGTGTTCACCACGGCTGCCGACAACCAGCCCTCGGTGTCCATCCACGCGATGCAGGGTGAGCGCCCCATGGCCGCCGACAACATGACCCTGGGCCGCTTCGAGCTCACCGGCCTGCCCGCCGCCCCCCGCGGCGTGCCGCAGATCGAGGTCAGCTTCGACATCGACGCCAACGGCATCGTCAACGTCTCCGCCAAGGACACGGCCACCGGCAAGCAGCAGTCCATCCAGATCACCGCTTCCTCCGGCCTCTCCGAAGCCGAGATCCAGAAGCTGATCAAGGACGCCGAGTCCCACGCCTCCGAAGACAAGAAGAAGCAGGAAGTCATCGAGGCCCGCAACCACGCCGACACCCTGGTCTACACCACCGAGAAGACCCTGCGCGACCTGGGCGAGAAGGTGGAAGCCGTGGCCAAGGCCGAGATCGAGGCCAAGATCGAACGCCTGAAGGAAGCCATGAAGGGCGATGACGCCGACTCCATCAAGAAGGGCACCGAGGAACTCTCCCAGGTGGCCCACAAGCTGGCCGAGCAGCTCTACCAGCAGCAGGGCGCGCAGCCCGGCGGCCCCGAGGCCGGTGCTGCCGGCGCGGCTGGCGGTGCCCAGCCCGGCGGCCACGCCAAGGACGAGGACGTGGTGGACGCGGACTACACCGAAGTGAAGAAATAGCCGCGCTAACGCGAAACAAAGCATGAAGAAGCCCGGCCGGGGAAACCCGGCCGGGCTTTTTTTGCGTAGAGAGATTTCAAGAGGTCTTGTTTGGTTCTCGGGTTTCAGACGCGGTGAACCGTAGCGGCTCCAGCCGTGGCCTCTGCGCCGCCGAAGCGGCGATGTTCTTCAAATACAGCGGCGTTTCGGCGGCGCGGAGGCCACGGCCGGGGCCGGGACAAACGGTAGGCCTCCGGCGGCCAGGGGCGCCGCCCCTGGACCCCGCGAGAGGGAGTTCATCCCTCTCGACTCCCCAACGGCTTCGCGCCGGGCGCGGGAATATTCAGGCTATCAGTACGTGTTGGCCAGGCAGACCCACCCGAACTGGCCGGTGCCGGGCACTTCCACGTAGGCCCAGCCTTCGCCGTCGTTCCACCATACGTTGAGCTGCTGCCCATGGGCGAGTTTCATGACCTGACCGCTGGTGGTGCCCTGGCCGTCACGCAGGGGCAGGTCGGTGAAACCGGCACGCACGACCTTGCCGGTGTTGGAGCCGATCATGGCCGGCTCGACATACAAGGCCGAGGCCGGAAATGCGTAAAGGACCGTCGCCAAAACGGCGCAGACCACCCCAACCATCCATTTGCGATTGAAATTCATGAGGTTCTCCTCGGGTTTAGAGTTGGGGCCGGAGTGCGGCGCCTTGAACGCCGGGCAACCGGTCCTGCACCCCTCGCAAAAGAGACGCTGAAATGAGGGATCAGCTCCAATTGTATACGGAATGCGCGCGGATTGGGCAAGAAGCTTGTGGGGCCGTAGCGGGAGACACTGTAACGAGGTAAATAAAATGGGATTCCAAAGGGACTTGTCCCTTTGGCCGCCGGAGGCCTTCCCCACCCGGCGCTCCCCCCTACCCCAGTTTGTCCGCCAACCGCCTGAGCAGCGCCGCGGCCTTTGCCCGGGAGCCCCTCCGGGATTTCGGCGCGGCCCCGCCCCTTCGGGCCAGCTCCGGCCGGTGCTCCAGTATCGCCCGGGCGGCGATCTCGGCCCCGGCGCGGGTCAGCCCGGCGCAGTGCGTGAAATGCTCGTCCCGCTTGCCCTTGACGTGCTTGGTCAGCACCCGGCAGCAGGCCGAGCCGTGCGCGCCCTTGAAGCTGTCGTGAATCCCGCGCGAGACGCGGCGCACCTCGGCCGGGGGCATGTGCCCGGCCAGGAACCAGGAGGCCGCCAGCACCGCGCCGGACATGGCCCCGCAGGCGCACCCCGCCTCGCCCAGCCCCTGACCGAAGCCCATGGCCAGGCCCCTGGCCCGCTCGCGCTCCAGCCCGCCGCCCAGGGCCTCGTTCAGGGCGCAGAATATTGCCTCGGCACAGTACATCTCGCGGGAGAGGAACAGCTCCTTCGCAACGTCCGCGATCCTTCCGATCAACGCTTCATGCATGGATAGTGGGTGGCAGCAGCGGGCGCAAAATGCAACCCAGGTTTTTCCGATGCCTTGAGAGCATTTCCATCGCGCCCCCCAATCCTTGATTTGAGGCCCAAGCGGCGCTACAAGAGGCAAATCCCACGCACATCCTCACAAGGGTTCACCCGCATGAGCACCACCCGCACCTTCAGCGTGCTTCTAATCGTTCTTCTCCTTGCCCTCTCCGGCTGCACGGGCTTCAACCTGGGGCCCGACACCCCGCCCACCAACGCGCAGGAGCAGGCCGTGCTCCAGAACAAGGCCGACGAGGCCTGGCGCGCGGGCAAGCGGGAACGCGCCCTGAGCCTCTACCAGCTGGTGCTGCAAGGCCAGGCCCTCACCCGCGAAGCCAAGCTGATGGCCCTGGAGCGCTCCGCCCGCCTCGCCCTGGACCTGGACCGTGGTCCCGAGGCCAAGCAGGCCCTGGAAACCTGGGCCTCCATCGAACCCAAGGCCAAGACCACCTGGGAGTGGACCGAGCTGATGGTCGCCGCCATGGATCGCACCGGGCAGGACCGGCAGGCCGAGGAGATGCTTGCCAAGATCATCCAGACCAGGGGAGCGGCCTTCTCCTTCACCAGCCAGGCGGGCATCGAGCTGGCCCGGCGCTACGCCTCCCGCGATTTCGCCAGCCAGGCCGCCCAGGTGCTGCGCACGCTGCACGCCAAGGCCCCCAACCGCAAGGCCCGCGCCCAGTACGAGGCAGACACCGCGCGCATGCTCTCCAAGCTGAGCACCAAGGGCCTCGCCGCCATGCTGACCACCGTCAACGACGCCAACCGCAACGTCTTCCCCTACAACCTGGCCGCCTTCGAGGACACGCGCCGCACCGCCCTGTACAACCCCGGCGAGATGGGCAAGGCGCAGGAACTGGCCGACAGGCTGGCCAAGTCCTCCGACCTGGCAGACAGGGGCCTGCCAGCGCGCATCCTGGCCAAGGGCGTGGAAGCCGCCACGGGCACCGTTGCCGAGGCCCCGCCCCT
>JBKICO010000128.1:0-5252 GCA_046567065.1 Acidobacteriota bacterium | reverse complement strand
TGGAATACCGCTGGCCGGGCGAGTCCGTGCCCGCCAACCTGACCACGCCCGGCTGCCTGGCCATCCACTCCATGCTGGGGCGCATGGTCCGCGCGGGCGTCACCGGCGCGGTGATGGAGGCCTCCAGCCACGCGCTGGACCAGGGCCGCCTGGAAGGCCTGACCTTCGACGCCGCCGCCCTGACCAACGTGACCCAGGACCACCTGGACTACCACCGGGACATGGAGACCTATTACCGGGCCAAGCGCAGGCTCTTCGAGGCCTACCTCAAGAACTCCACCGGCGCGGTGCTCAACGGCGACGACCCCTACGGACGCAGGATGCTGGAGAGCATGCCCGACGCCCTGGGCTACGGCCTGGGCGGGCAGGGCGCCGCGAAGCGCTGGCTGCAGGGCGTGATCCTCAGCAACACGGCCCAGGGCATGGAGCTGGAGATGCGCTACGACGGCGGCTCCTGGCGCTTCGCCACCCCCCTGGCCGGGGCGCACAACGCCGCAAACCTGCTGGCCGCCCAGGGCGCGTGCCTGGCCATCGGCTTCACCCCGGATCAGCTCCTGAGCCTGGCCACCTGCCACGGCGCGCCGGGCAGGCTGGAGCGGGTGCCCAACAGCCGGGGCCTCAACGTATACGTGGATTACGCCCACACCCCCGACGCCCTGATCAACGTGCTCCAGGCCCTGCGCAAGCTCGATTTCGGCAAGGTCGTCACGGTGTTCGGCTGCGGCGGCGACCGCGACCGCACCAAGCGCCCGCTCATGGCCAAGGCCGTGGCTGACTGGTCCGACGTGGCCGTGCTCACCTCGGACAACCCCCGCCACGAAGACCCGCAGGCCATCATGGACGACGCCATGCCCGGCCTGGCCGGGGCCAGGCAGGTCCTCGCCCACCCGGACCGCCGCCAGGCCATCGCCATGGCCCTGGAGCTGCTCACCCCCGCGGACGCGCTGCTCATCGCGGGCAAGGGCCACGAGACCTACCAGCAGATCGGCGACGTGAAGCACCCCTTCAACGACGTGGCCGTGGTCAAGGAGCTTCTGGCATGAGGCTCGCCCTGGGTGAAATCATGGCCGCCGTGCAGGCCGAGGCCGACATCCGCCCCTTCGCGGACGCCGCGTGCGACCTCGTGACCAGCGACAGCCGCCAGGCGCGCCCCGGGGCGCTGTTCTGCTGCCTCAAGGGCGAGCACGCCGACGGGCACGACTTCGCGGCCCAGGCCGTGGAGCGCGGCGCGACGGCGTTGCTGGCCTCCCGCCCGCTGCCCGAGGCGGAGGGCAGGGCGGCCGTGCTCCAGGTGCCCGACGTGCTGGTGGCCATGGGCCTTCTGGCCCGCCACTGGCGCAGGCGCACCCGCGCCGTGGTGGCCGCGCTCTCGGGCTCGGCGGGCAAGACCACCGCCAAGGAGATGCTGGCCTCCATCGCCTCGCGCATGGCCTCCTCCATCAAGAACCCGGGCAATTTCAACAACCAGCTCGGCCTGCCGCTCTCCATGCTGGCTGCCGGGGAGGAGCACCGCCTCTGGGTGCTGGAGCTTGGCATCAGCCGCCCCGGCGATATGGAAGAGCTCGGCGCCATCTGCGAGCCCGACGTGGCCGTGGTGCACAACATCGGCCCCGCGCACCTGGAAGGCCTGGGCAGCATCGAGGGCGTGGGCCGGGCCAAGGCCGCGCTGTTCCACTTCCTGCGCCCCGGCGGAGTGGCCCTGGCCAACCGCGACTACCCCGAGCTGTGGGCCGCCGCCAGGGAGATCCGCCCGGACGTGCTGGCCATGTCCACCAGGGACCGCGAGGCCCCCTATTATTGTTCCTTCACCGGCTGCGGCCCGGACGGGCGCGGCCTGTACCGCCTGAACCTGCAGGGCCTCAAGCTGGAGGTGGCGCTCTCCTGCCACGGCGGCCACCTGGCCGAGAACGTGCTGGCCGCCGCGGCCACGGCCAGCGTGCTTGGCGCGGACGCCCGGCAGATCGCCGAGCGCCTGGCCGCCGCCGAGCTGCCGGGGCGCCGCTTCGACGTGCGCCGCATGGGCCAGCTGGCCGTCATCGACGACACCTACAACGCCAACCCCCTGTCCATGGCGGCGGCCATCGAGTCCGCCAGATCGTTGGCCGGGGGCGGGCGGCTGGTGCTGGTGCTTGGCGAGATGGGCGAACTCGGCCCCGAGGCCGACCAGGCCCACCAGGCCCTGGGCGAGTGCATCGCCAGGGGCGGCTGCGACCTGCTGGTGTTCAAGGGCGGCGCGGCCGGGCACGTGGAGCGCGGCCTGCGCACGGCGGGCTACGCCGGGCGCTTCGTGCCGGTGGAGACTCCGGAAGAATTCGAGGGCGTGGCCCGCGACATGGATATCGACGAGGGAGCCGTGCTCTTCAAGGGTTCGCGCTCTCAGCGCATGGAGGATTTCTTGGAGCGTTTTCTCGCAACCCGCGTGGGAGAGAGCAAGTGATTTTCTGGCTGCTGGTCCCCTTCGCCGCCCAGATGACCGTGCTGAACGTGTTCCGCTACATCACGTTCCGCGCCATCTACGCTTTTGCCACGGCGCTCATCATCTCAATCGTGTTCGGCCCGCGCATGATCCGCTGGCTGACCAAGGTCAAGTGCGGCCAGTACATCCACGAGGACGTCAAGGCCCACCAGTGCAAGGCCGGGACCCCCACCATGGGCGGGCTGCTCATGGGGGCCTCCATCCTGGGCTCGGTGCTGCTCTGGGCGGACCTGACCAACGCCAACCTCTGGATGGCCATCATGGTCTTCGTGGGCTTCGGGCTCATCGGCCTGGGCGACGACTACCTGAAGGTGGTCAAGAAGAACAACAAGGGCCTCTCCGCCAGGGGCAAGCTCATCGGACAGCTCATCATCGCGGGCGTGGCCGTGGGCGCGCTGCTCATGGACCCCGACTTCTCCACCAGGCTCCAGGTGCCCTTCTTCAAGAACTTCTCGCCGGACCTGGGCTGGTGGTACCTGCCCTTCGCCGTGCTGGTGATCGTGGGGGCCTCCAACGGCGTGAACCTCACCGACGGCCTCGACGGCCTGGCCATCGGCCCCACGGTGGTGGCGGCGGGCATGTTCGCCCTGTTCGTCTACGTGGCGGGCCACGCGCAGATCGCGCGTTACCTGCAGGTGCTGCCCGTCTCCGGCGTGGGCGAGGTTGCGGTGTTCTGCGCGGCCATGGCCGGAGCGGGGCTCGGGTTTTTGTGGTTCAACGCCTACCCGGCGCAGGTGTTCATGGGCGACGTGGGCTCCCTGGCCCTGGGCGGGGCGCTGGGCTTCGTGGCCGTGGTCTGCAAGCAGGAGTTCATCCTGATGATCGTGGGCGGCGTCTTCGTGCTGGAGACCCTCTCCGTGATCCTGCAGGTGGGCTACTACAAGTTCTCCGGGGGCAAGCGCATCTTCCGCATGGCCCCGCTGCACCACCATTTCGAGCTCAAGGGCATACCGGAATCCAAGATCATCATCCGGTTCTGGATCCTCTCCATCCTCCTGGCCTTCGTGGCCTTGAGCACGCTGAAGCTGAGGTAGCGGGATGCAGGCGCTGATCCATAAATCGCAGTTGGCGGGGCACACGGCCGTGGTGGTGGGAGCCGCCGTGTCCGGCGTGGCCGCCGCGCGCCTGCTGGCAGCCCTGGGCGCTGCAGTCCGCCTGCTGGACCGCAACCCCGAGGCCCTGGACGCCGAGGCCCGCGCCATGCTGGAAGGCCTGGGCGTGGAGCTGCGGTTCGGCCCCCACAAGCCCGAGGACTTCGAGGGCGCGCAGATGGTGGTGCTCTCGCCGGGCGTGCCCGTGGCCAAACTGGCCGCGTTCCTGGCGGCCTGCCCGGACGCCCAGGTGCTCAGCGAACTGGAGCTGGCCTCCTGGTTCAACCAGGCCCCCATCGTGGCCGTGACCGGCACCAACGGGAAGACCACCACGACCACGCTCATCGGGGAGATCCTGCGGCACGCGGGCAAACGGGTGTTCGTGGGCGGCAACATCGGCACGCCGCTGTCCGAGCATCTGCTCACGGGCGAGCCCTGCGACGTGGCCGTGCTGGAGGTCTCCAGCTTCCAGTTGCAGAACGTGAAGAGCTTCCGCCCCAAGGTGGGCGTGCTGCTCAACTTCTCGGCCAACCACCTGGATTTCCACGCCGACATCGAGGAATACCTCACGGCCAAGCTCAACCTCTTCGCGCGCATGACCGTGGGCGACCTGGCCGTCCTGCCGCTGGAAATGAAGGATGAGCTGGAGGCCCGCCAGTTCACCAAGGCCCGCCGCGTCTACTTCACCGGCACCTCCCGCTTCCCGGAGAACCACCTGCCCGGCGCGCACAACAGGGCCAACATGGAGGCCGCCTGGCTGGCCTGCAGGGCCATGGGCGTGACCGAGGAGCAGGCCCGCGAGGCCGTGGCCGCGTTCAAGCCCCTGGCCCACCGCCTGGAAAGCCTGGGCGAGAAGGCCGGCGTGCTCTTCGTGGACGACTCCAAGGCCACCACCGTGGACGCCATGCGCGCCGCCGTGCAGAGCTTCGACCGCCCCGTGCGCCTGCTGGCCGGGGGCGTGTTCAAGGGCGGCGACCTGGAGGCCGTGCTGCCGCTGTTCAAGGGCCGCGTAGTGGAGGTGGGTCTGTTCGGGGCCAACCGCGAAGTGTTCGAGGCCGCCTGGAGCGGGCAGCTCCCCCTGTTCTGGGAGCCCACGCTGGAGGCCGCCGTGACCAGGCTCTACCGGGGCAGCGAGCCCGGCGACGTGATCCTGCTTTCCCCGGCCACGGCCAGTTTCGACCAGTACTCCGGCTACAAGGCACGCGGCGAGGACTTCGCCCGGATCATGGCCGGGCTGCCCGATGAGACGGAGGCCAGGCAATGAGCGTGCACGCCCACTCCCAGGCCCACGTCGGGTCGCCCGCCATCGTGGCTCCCCGTTCCGGTTTCGACTGGTGGCTGGTGGCCTTCGCCGTGGCCTTGGCAGGCCTGGGCGTGGTCATGGTGCTCTCGGCCTCGGGGATCATGGCCGAGCGCATGGTCCACGACAAATATTTCTTCTTCAAGAAGCAGGCGATCTTCCTGGGCATCGGGGTTTGCCTGATGTTCTTCGTGGCCTGGCTGCCCCGCAAGATCCTCTACGGGCCGGTGTACCTCTGGCTGTTCGTGGTGCTGGCGCTGCTGGCCATGACCATGATCCCGCCGTTCTCGGTCAAGGCGGGCGGCGCCAGGCGCTGGATGCACCTGGGGCCGCTGCTGCTGCAGCCCATGGAGCTGGCAAAGGTGGTGCTGGTTTTCTACCTGGC
>JBKICO010000127.1:0-3898 GCA_046567065.1 Acidobacteriota bacterium | reverse complement strand
GGCCGCGCGCACGGGCGTGGCCACTGTCAGCAGGGCCAGGCAGGCGAGCATCGCGGCAAATGGTGCGGCGAAGAGTGTGGATTGTTTCATTGCAGAGCCTCTTTGATGATTTCGGCGTAGCGCCCCGCCTGCGACTCCAGGCTGAAGCCCTCGCGGACGGTCTCGCGGCCGCGTTCGCCGATCTGAATGCGCAGCGCCGCGTCGTCCAGCAGGGCCTGAAGGCTGGAGACCCATTCCTCCGTGCCGGCGGCCAGGAAGCCGTTCTCCCCGTGGCGCACCACGTCGAGGTTGCTGCCCACTGGGGAGGCCACCACGGGAATTCCGGCAGCCATGTACTGGATGATCTTGAAGGCGCACTTCCCCCGGGCGAAGGCGAAGTCTTGCAGGGGCATGATCCCGATGTCGAAATCGGAGAAGTAGTCCAGCTCCCGGTCCAGGCTCCAGGGAAGCTGAACCAGCCCGGGCAGGTTCCAGCCCAGGGGCCGGTTGAGGCCAACCACCCGCGTGGCGAAGCCGCGCCTGCGGGCCAGGGCCTCCAGGGCCGGGCGCACGGCCTCCAGATGCGGGGCGTTGCCCGGTGTGCCGATCCAGCCGATGCGAACGGTGGGGGACTCCCGGTGCGGGATGGCCCCGTAGCGGCTCATGGGCACCACGGTGGGCACCACCGAGACCCTTGGGTTCCTGCCCCGGAAGTAGTCCGCCAGGAAGGCGTTGCCGCAGACCACGGCGGAGAAGCGCCCGGCGATGCGCCCCAGCTTGCCGAAGTCGCGCAGCCGGGAATGGATGAACCCCGTGTTGGTCGCGTCGTGCAGGTAGATGGCGTCGTCGATGTCCAGGATCACGCGCGGGTTGAGCGCGAAAAGCAGCCGCTCCAGCAGGGGCGGCCCCAGGGGAAACAGCTCCCTGCACACCCAGACGCCGTCGTAGGCCCGGGCGTGCAGCGCCAGATCGGCCAGGCGGCGACAAAAGCCCGCCAGCGCGCCCAGGCCCTTGCGCGCCTCGCTGCCCGGGGCCTGCTGCAGGCGGTAGTATGCGTCGTTGAACAGGTGGTGCACGTCCACCTGGATGCCCAGGGCGGCCAGGGGCTCCACATACTGCTCGATGCGGTAGCGGGTGTCCGGCCCCAGGGATGGGCGCACGGTCAGCGCGAGCAGGCGGGGCACAGGGCCACCCTCCAGAATCCCTTGGCCTTCTCCAGGTCGCGGCGCCTGCCGCGAACGGCGTAGAGCACTCCGTAGGCCAGGGCCTTGCCCAGCCCCTCCAAGCAGTTCAGGGCCAGCAGGGCCAGCCAGGCCGGGGTCGAAAAATGCTTGCGGAAGTACAAGGCCCGGCTCTTGCGCAACTGGGCGACCATGGCCGCGGCGCTGTGCTCGCTCTCGCAGGAGGTGCCCGCCTGGTGGGAGACGGCGGCCCCGGCCACGAACCAGACGCCCAGGCCCGCGTCGGCCATGCGCTTGCACAGGTCGACCTCCTCGAAATAGACGAAGAAGCGCTCGTCCAGGCCCTGGAATCGCTCGTAGAGCTCCCTGGTGGTCAACATGCAGGCCCCTATGACTTGGGGCACGCGGCGAGTTTCGTCGTGGGGGAAGCGAAGCAGTTTGTAATAGCCCAGGCGGTTGTCCAGGCCGGTGGCGTCCAGGAAGGTCCCCAGCAGGCTGGGCAGGGCGCGGCAGGTGCGCATGGTGCGGCCGCGCTCGTCCAAGATGTGCGGCCCGAGCAGGCCCGCCCCCGGGGTGTTTTCCCAGAAGTCCAGCAGTGTGGCCAGCGCGCCGGGCTCCAGCGCGGCATCGGGATTCAGGAACAGCAGGTAGCGCCCGCGCGCGTGGCGCGCCCCCAGGTTGCAGCCCCCGGCGAAGCCCAGATTGCGCCCGGGGCGCAGCGCGCTCACGTCCCGGTGCGGGTGGGCGCGCCGGGCCTCCCGCAGGGCGGCCCAGGTGCCCATATCGGGGGAGTTGTCCACCACCAGGACCTCGCAGGCCACGCCGTCCTGGGCGGCCACGGAATCCAGGCAGGCCCCGATGGTTTCGCGGTTGCGGTAGGCCACCACGATCACGGACACCAACGGCGCGGAAGGCTGCTCGGCGCTCATCCGGCACTGTCCCGGCCTAGAGGGTTTCCCGGGGCTGGACGATTTTGATCTCCTTGAGGCTCTCGGCCTTGTCGTCGTTGTCGCGCCCGAAATCCACGGCCATCTTCCAGGGCCTGCCTTCGTGCGTGCCGCGCAGCTCGCGCAGCGGCATGAGGATCACGGTTCGCGGAAAGCCGAAGTTGCGCATCTTCAGCAGAATCTTGAACACCGGGTTGGAACGCCGCTCGCCCAGGATCTCCAGGAACTCGATGGAGTCCACCGCGCCCAGCAGATGCTTCTCGTAGGCCATGGGGTTGCCCAGCATGATGACGACCTCGCCGCTGGGACGCGAGGAGTCGGCGTAGAGCAGTTCGATGTTCTTGATGAACAGGGGGGCGCTGCGCCCCTTGAGCCACAGGTTGGCGTCGGCGGCGGCGGCCGGAGGCGCCGCGCAGAAGCAGGCCAGAATGGCCAGGGCGGACAGGAAGGCGCCCAGCGACAGGAAGCGGCGGAGATCAGTTGTTCTCATAGTCCATCATCCCCCTTCCGAATGCGGCCCGGCAGGCCAGGCGCAGGCGCAGCTCCCTTCCCAGAAGCCCCGACAGGGGCTTCGCGTCCAGGAACATCTGCGCCGCGCGCGTCAGCGCGTCGCGCCAGGGCGGGCTTTTGTCCAGGCCCAACTCCCGGGCTATTTGCGGATAGAGTTGGCGCAGCACGCCAACGGCGTAGCCCACCTTGTATTCGCGGCGGGCAAGGCTCTCGGCAGTGATGGGGTGCAGGTGGCTGGCCACGGCCGCGCGGTTGAGGCCCAGGCGGCCGCCCGCGCGCATGACGCAGTAGCCGAAGGCCGTGTCCTCGAAGGCGTAGCGCTGCACCGCGAAGGCATGGTCGAACCCTCCGGCCGCGTCCACGGCGGCCCGCGTCACGGCGAGGTTGGCCGTGTACACGTACAGGTAGGGCAGGTCCGAATCGTCGGTCACGCGGTCGAAGGCGAACTGCATGCCGTGCTTGTCCATGAAGCGCATGACCCAGTCCCCGGCAATCTCGGGATGCCACTCCAGCAGCCCCTGGGACAGGGCGAAACCCTTGTCCAGCAGGGCCGCGTGGGCCGTGAGCAGGTCCGGGTGGGGGAAGACGTCGTCATCCAGGAAAAGTATGCGCTCGGACCCGGCGAGGTTCAGGCCCCTGTTGCGCGCCGCGCCCGGCCCGGCGTTCTCCTGGCGCACGTGGCGCAGGCTTCCGGGCCAGGTTGCGGCCATGCTCTCCAGCACGGCCGGGGTGTGGTCCGTGGAGCCGTCGTCCACCACGATGAATTCGCAGCGCTCCGCGCCGCGCATGGCGCGCATGGCCGCCAGACTGCGGGCCAGCAGGTCCGCGCGGTTGTAGGTGGGGGTGACGACGCTAAACACCGCGAAGCCCCCATCTGCAGTAGTCCAGGTAGCGCGGGTCGCGGTTGCGCAGCGCCTTGAGCCCGTAGAGGACGACGATCATGGCCCGCCAGATGGCCGCCCGCACCGGGCCGTAGTGCGTGCGCATGAAGATGGCCAGGCTCTTGACGTGCTGGAGGATGAGCGGGTGGAACCCCTCGAAGTACTGGCCGGAGCTGTGCTTGCCGGAATGGACGATCGCGGCGGTGTGCACGTAGTGGACGCTGTAGCCCGCGTTCCAGGCGCGCTTGCAGAGGTCCACCTCCTCGCAATAGAGGAAGTAGCGTTCGTCGAACCCGCCCAGCCGCTCGAACACCTCCCGCCTGAAGACCATGGCCGCGCCATGGATCGCATCCACCTCCCGCGTGGAGTCGTGGTCCCAGGTGGAGTAGTAGGGCCGCCC
>JBKICO010000126.1:0-5463 GCA_046567065.1 Acidobacteriota bacterium | reverse complement strand
AGGTGGAGCGGTAGAAGTCCGTGATGTGCAGCTTGCCGTTCTGCATGGGCTGGATGAACCACTCGCGGTCGGACTGGTCCACCCCTTCGGTCATGGAGGCGTACTTGGGCCTGTCCACGGGGTTGGCCACGTGGGAGGTGACCAGTTTGCCCCTGGTGTCCGTGAGGTACATGAACTGGATGAAGGGGTAGTCCGAGAGGAAGGTGGACATGCACTCCGTGGCCGGAGCTACCTCCAGCTCGCTGATGCAGGGCTGCTCCGAGAGCTTGAGGATGAGCTGCGAGGCGATGTTGTGGGCCAGCTTCTTGAGGTGGTCGAACTCGGAGGGGAAGAGCTCGGGCATGTAGCGCTTCACCAGGGTCTTCATCTCCTGGTTGGAGAAGGAGGTGTTGCGCCCGGCCTCGTAGGCCTCCATGATGCGGGAGTAGATCTTGTCCACGGCGGGGTGGCGCTTGTCCACCCGCTGTTCCTCTTCCAGCTCCAGCTCGGTGTTGATCCAGTAGCTCACGCCCGCCTTGCCGGACTTGTCCGTGATGATGATCGGCACCGGCCTGCCCAGGATCTTCTGGGTGTCGAAGATGTTGTATATCTCTTCGTTCTTGGCCAGGCCGTCCACGTGGATGCCCGCCGAGGTGGCGTTGAAGTCGCGCCCGGCGAAGGGGTAGTTGGCGGGCACGTTGTAGTCCAGCTCGTCCTCGAAGTAGCGCACGATCTCGGAGATCACCTGGGTGTTGGCCGCGTCGTCCTCGCCGGTGAGCGAGATGTACTCGATGATCATGGCCTCCAGGGGGGCGTTGCCGGTGCGTTCGCCGAAGCCCAGCAGGGTGCAGTTGGCCCCGGAGCAGCCCGAGAGCCAGGCCGTGGCCGCGTTGATGAGCACCTTGTGGAAGTCGTTGTGGCCGTGCCACTCCAGCCATTCGCCGGGCACCTCGGCCTCGTCGGTGAAGGCGCGCACAACCTTGGCCACGCTGCGCGGGATGGAGGCCGAGGGGTAGGGCACGCCGTAGCCCATGGTGTCGCACAGGCGTATCTTCACGGGCATGCCCGCCTCCTTGCTGCGGGCCATGAGCGCGCGGGCGAAGGGGATGCAGAAGCCGTAGATGTCGGCGCGGGTGACATCCTCGAAGTGGCAGCGGGGCACGATGCCCCACTCCAGGGCCTGGTCCACCACGGAGAGGTAGTCGGCCATGGCGGCCTTGCGATCCTTCCCGAGCTTCAAATAGACGTGGTAGTCGGAGACGGAGGTGAGCATGCCCGTCTCCTTGAGGCCGAGCTGCTTGACCAGCTTGAGGTCGGCCTTGTTGGCCCTGATCCAGCCGGTGACCTCGGGGAACTTGTAGTCCTTGGCGAGGCAGGCCTCCACGGCGCGGCGGTCCTTGTCGGAATAGAGGAAGAACTCGCTGGCCCGGATAAGCCCGGAGTGCCCGCCGAGCTTGTGCAGCAGGTCGAAGATGTGCGCGATCTGGCGCACGGTGTAAGGCGGGCGGGCCTGCTGGCCGTCGCGGAAGGTGGTGTCCGTGATGAACATCTTCTCCGCGGGGCGGGGAAGGACCATGGTGTCGTCGAAGCTGACGCGGCTGACCTTGGTGTAGGGGAACAGCTCCCGGTAGAGTTCCGGCTTTTCCAGGTTCTGCAGCCGGTGGAGCGAACGGTTGAGATGCATCAGGGACATGGCGGGGACTTCCTCCTTGGGGCGAAGGCGTGGGGGGCGGGCGGACGGCCCGGGGCGGCAGGCGGCCTGTGATTGCGCGGTTTCTCAGCCCCGGCGAGGGATTCCAAAGGGCGTAGCCCTTTGGCCGCCGGAGGCCTCCATCCGGGGGGATGCTCCAGGCCCCGACTTTTCCAAAATTGCCACTCTAGGCCTTCATTCTCTCCATCCAGGTATCAACGATTTGCTTTTCCCGCAACACGCGGGGGTTGGCGGGGGCCAGCTCGTAGGCGGCGCTCGCGGCCTCGGCGGCGTGGGTCATCCAGCCGCCCTGGCGCAGGCTCTGGGCGGCCATGACGTAGAGCATCTCCGGCTGGTTGCGGTACACGGCGCGGGTGAAATCCTCGAAGTCGGGGCCGAAGAACTTGCGCACCAGGGCGTTCTGCTCGAACAGGAAGCGCCCCAGCAGCGGGTTCTCGCCCTGGTCCTCCAGGTAGGCGCCCAGCAGCTTGCGGCAGCGCGCGAAGAAGAAGCGCACCCGGGCGATCTCCCTGCGGATGGATTCGGTGGTCTGCAGCACCACCTGGAACAGCTCGCGCGAGATGACGTGGTCCTCCTCAGGGAGTTCCTGGTCCATGAGTTCGCGGAACCAGGGGCCGTAGTTCTGCTGCTGGTAGGCGTCCTCCTTGAGCTTCATTGTCTCGTGGAAGATGTAGCCCAGGGACCAGTCCAGGAACTGCCCGGCCAGCAGCTGCTTGCCGTCGTTTCGGAACAGGTGGTGGGCGGTGTCCTTGAGGCGCCAGAGCAGGCCCTTGTTCATCTCCTCGCCCACCAGGGAGTGCAGCACCTCGAACGAGAGCTGGGAGGTGCGGTCGAAGATGGCGAACTGGCTCTCCAGGATGTCGGCGGAGAGGCAGAGGTCGCGCAGCATGTCGCGCACGAACTCGGGCAGCTTTTCGTTGATCCAGGATTTGGACATGGCTCAGGGCTCGCAGTTCAGACGGTTCACGCCGGACCAGCGCGAGGCCAGGGCGGCGAATCGGGCCAGCTTCTCGTCCACCAGGCGGAACAAGGTCCCCTCGGGGAACAGCCCGTCCGGGCCGCGCTGCCCGGCGGGCATGCCGGAGAGCAGCTCGATGGCCTCCTCGATGCTCCTCAGGGGGTAGATGTTGAACAGTCCCTTCTCCACGGCCTCCAGCACGTCCTCGCGCAGCATGAGGTTGACCACGTTGTCCGCCGGGATGAGCACGCCCTGGCGGCCCGTGAGCCCCCTGCGGCGGCAGACCTCGTAGAATCCCTCGATCTTCTGGTTCACCCCGCCCACGGCCATGATGGCCCCGGAGGAGCTCACCGCGCCGGTGAAGGCCAGGGAGAGGTCCAGCGGAGCGCCCGACAGCGCGGAGAGCAGCGCGGCCAGCTCCGCGCCGGAGGCCGAGTCGCCCTCCACCTCGGCGTAGCTCTGCTCGAAGCAGAGGCTGCCGGTGAGCACCACGGGCTTGTCCTGCGCGAACTGGCTCACCAGGTAGCTCTTGAGGATCATCATGCCCTTGGTGTGGATGGGGCCGCCAAGCTCGGCCTCGCGCTCCAGGTCCAGGATGCCGCCGTGGCCAACGCCCACGGTGCAGGCGATCTGGTGGGGCAGGCCGAAGGCGAAGTCGCCGTACATGCGCACCGAGAGCCCGTTGGCCCGGCCCACGGCGCTGCCCGAGGTGGAGACCTTGATCATCTCGCGGTCGTACTCGGCCAGGAACTCCTCCTCCAACAGGTTGGCGCGGAACAGCCTGGCGTCGCGCGCGGCGCGCAGCACCCCGGCGTCCACCATGTCCCTGCCGCGGATGCCCGCCAAGGCCGAAGCCTCGCACATGAGCTCCCGCAGGAGCGGCAGACGCAGGGTCAGGCGGGTCTGGTCGTCGCAGAGGGCGGAGGCCTGCTCCACCAGGCCCGCGAGCGCGCCCCGGTCGAAGGGCTTGAGCCCGGCCTCGTCGATCACCCGGCGCAGCATGGAGAGCAGCGCGGCCTCGTTGGCCGGGGTGCGGGGGATGTGGTCCTGCAGGTGGGCCTTGAGCTTGAAGAGCTTCTGGAAGCGTTCGTCGCCGTAGAGCAGCACCTCGTAGGCCTCGTCGGTGCCCACCAGGATCACCTTGGCCGTGAGCGGCACGGGCTCGGGCTCGATGGTGCGGGTGCGCACCTGCTCGCCGTCGGCGGGGTCCTCGATGCGGCACAGGCCGGAGCGCAGGGCACGCAGCAGGCCCTCCCAGGCCTGGGCCCCGTGGGCCAGGTCGTCGATGCGCAGCACCAGGAAGCCGCCCAGGGCGCGGTGGATGGCCCCGGGTTTGATCAGGGTGTGGTCGGTGTAGAGCGCACCGAAGTCGGACTCGCGCTCCACGCAGCCCAGCAGGTTGTGGTGGGTGGGGTGATCCTCGATGACCACGGGCGCGCCCTCCAGCCGGGAGTTGTCCACGAGGAGGTTCACCTCGTAGCGGGCGATGAGGTCGTCGGGGCCGAGCCCCTGGTCCTGCCCGGGGTGCACGGGCAGGGGCGGGGCCTCCTTGGCCAGGAAGCCCTCGTAGTTCTCGATGACGTCCTGGCGAACCCCGCGCAGGAAGCGCAGCACTTCGGGCTGCTGCGCGAATTCGGCCAACAGGGGCTCCAGATGGAAGTCCACCACTTCGCCCACGGTCTGCTGGTCGAGCTTCTTCTCGTTCTCGCGGTAGGTGCGGTCCTCGGCGGCCAGGGTGCGCATGTAGCCGCCCATGTCGGAGAGGATCTCGTCGCCCTGCTGCTTGAGCGACTTGCGGAGCTCGGGGTCCATGCGCTCGTAGTCCTCGTCGCTGACCACCTTGCCTTCCACCAGGGGGTAGAGGGTCATGCCGCCCTGCTCGTCCACGTCCAGGTTGAAGCCCTGCTCGGCGGCGCGCTCCTCCATTTCGGAGAAGAGCTCCTCGCGCACGCTCTGGAAGTCGCGCTGGAGGCTCTGGCGCCTGGCCAGGTGGCCCTCCTGCTCGAAGCGCACGGGGATCTCCTCCTTCACGGCGGCCACGGCCTTGGCCGCCTCGGCCTTGAGCCTGCGCCCTTCGCCAGGGGGCAGGGTCAGGGCGGCGGGGCGGTCCTGGTCCTCGAAGTTGTGCACGTAGACGATGTCGGGGGGCGTGGGGGCCTTGGCCGCCACCGGGGTCAGGAACCGTTTGAGGAAATAGGTGCGGCCCTGGTAGGGCTCCCCGGCCAGGAAGATGTTGTATTCGCGCCCGCGCAGCGAAAGCCCCAGCTCCAGCGCCGAGAGTGCCCGGGGCTGGAAGGCCGCGTCGGAGGCCTCCGCCTCCGGCAGCGCGGTGCTGTCGTCGCAGGGGATGGATTCGGGGGGGCAGACTGCCCGGAGCTTGTCCAGGGCCAGAGGCGAAGGCTTGGGCATGGGATATCCTGAAAGAATCTTTGTCATACAGTAACGCGTGGCAGCCGCGCTCGCAAGGGCCGCACTCGCGGGCGGCGCGCCCATCAAAACGCGGGAACCAGCCTCCTGCCGGATTCCGCTTGCTTTTTCCTCTCCCCTCGCTAGTATGGAATGGTCGTATTCCTCTCCACTCCAACCTGTTCGAGGGGGAACCATGGAAGTACGCACCATCCTCTGGCCCACGGACCTGTCGCCCGGCTCGCTCAAGGCCTCCGGGCACGTCCTCTCCCTGGTCGAAAAGTACGGCGCCCTCGTGGTGGTCATGTACGTCAGCGTGGACCTCTGCTCCTATTTCCCGGCTTACGGCAACTACCCCAGCCCGGACCTCATCCAGGAATTCCAGGGCTGGGAGGTGGAGCAGGCCAAG
>JBKICO010000125.1:0-8017 GCA_046567065.1 Acidobacteriota bacterium | reverse complement strand
GGCCTGAACATTCCCAAACCATTGGACGAAAACGGCGCACCCGCCAAGGAGGCCCCGATGGACGCCCCCGCTGGCGTGCGCGGCGCCTCAGCCAAATCGAAATGAGGTGGAACATGAAATCGAAGCAGTTGATCCTCTCCCTTGCCGCGGCTTCGCTGATCGCCCTGGGCGGCGCGGCCCAGGCGCAGATGTCGCACGGCGGGCACGGCGGCCCGGGCCACACGATGACGCCCGAGCAGATGAAGGCCATGACCCCGCAGGAGATCCGCCAGATGACCCCGCAGGAGATCCACAACATGCCGCCCGAGCTCATGCGCCACATGACGCCCGAGCAGATCCGCCAGATGACCCCGCAGCAGATGGAGCAGATGACGCCCGAGCAGATGAAGGCGATGTCGCCCGAGCAGATGCAGGCCATGCCCGCCAGCCACGGCCAGCACGGGGCGCACGGGCAGCCCCAGGCATCGCAGCCTGGCCAGCCCGGCCAGATGAAGGAGATGTCGCCCGAGGAGATGATGAAGATGAACCAGGGCCAGCAATAGCTGCCGGAACCACAAGGTGCGGGGTAGAATCATGCGGGCGTTGCCATCAACAGCGGCACCGGCGTTGAAGAACATGCTGCTGGCGGCCTGCCTGGCCGCCGCGCTCGCCTATCCGGGCTGGGCCATGGCCCAGGCCCAGCAGGGCGGACAGGGCTCCATGGCCGGGATGGGCCACTCCGGCCACGGCGCTCCGGCCTCGGCCCCAACTCCGGCCCCATCTTCGGCACAGGCCCCGGCGCAGCCGCAGGGGCACGCCGGGCACTCGGCCCCCGAAGGGCAGGGCGTCAAGCAGCCCGCCCCTGTTCCAGCATCTGGCCCCGCTTCTGGCACGGACCATTCCGGGCACGGCACACCGGCCGCCCCCACCGGGCATGAAGGCCACGGCGCGCCTGCCGCACCGGCGGCGTCTTCAGGACATGAGGGCCACAGCCCGGCCGCTCCCTCCGCGACCATGCCCCCCATGGCCATGCTCACGCCCGAGCAAGCCAAGCTCATCGGCGTCACCGTGACCCAGGCGGCCCCGCGCCCCTTCAAGGCCATGATCCGCGCCACGGGCCGCGTGGCCCCGGACGAGACCCGCCTCGCTACCGTGACCACCAAGGCCGAAGGCTACGTGGAGCGCCTCATGGTGGACCACACAGGCCAGCTGGTCAAAAAGGGCCAGCCCCTGCTGGCCATCTACAGCCCCGAGGTCTACGCCACGCAGCTGGAGTACCTGAACCTGCTGCGCTGGCGCGGCGCCCAGCCCAAGGCACCGGCGGACGGAACCGGCGGCGAATACGCCGCCATGCTCGCAAGCGACAGCCAGGCCCTGCTCGCCGCCGCCAGGCAGCGCCTGGCCCTGCTGGACGCGGGCGGCCTGGCCGCCCAGTTGGAGAAGACAGGCAAGCCCTCGCGCGATTACGTTCTCGTAAGCCCGGTGGACGGCTACGTGATCTCCCGCCAGGCCACCCTGGGCATGCAGGTGGCCCCGGGCGAGAAGCTCTACGACCTGGCGGACCTGAGCACCGTGTGGGTGCTGGCCGACGTCTACGAGGAGAACCTGCCCTTCTTCAAGGAGGGCCAGACCGCGCTCATCACCCTCACGGGCGTCTCCGGCCCGCCGCTCACGGCCAAGGTGGCCCAGATCTACCCCGTGATCGCCGCCGACACCCGCACGGCCAAGGTGCGCTTCGTTCTGCCCAACCCCAAGGGCCTGCTGCGCCCCGAGATGTACGCCGAGATCCAGATGGGCACCGACCTGGGCCAGCGCCTGGCCGTGCTGGAGTCGGCCGTCATCGACACGGGCCTGCGCAAGGTGGTCTACTACGAATCCAGCCCCAACAACTTCGAGCCCAAGGACGTGACCACCGGGGTGCGCTCCGGCGGATTCGTTGAGATCCTCTCCGGGCTGGCCCCCGGCACCAAGGTGGCCTCCTCCGCCAGCTTCCTCCTGGACGCCGAGACGCGCCTGAAGAGCAGCGGGGGCGGCGGCGAGCACCACCATTAGTCTGGGGTAGCCATGATCATCCAAAGCATCATCGGATTTTCGGGCCGCAACAGGCTCGTGGTGGCCATCATGTGCGCCACGCTGGGCCTCTGGGGCGTGTGGGCCATGCGCAGCGCCCCCCTGGACGCCATCCCGGACCTCTCGGACCCCCAGGTCATCGTCTACACCGAGTGGCAGGGCCGCAGCCCCGACCTGGTGGAGGACCAGGTCACCTACCCCATCGTCACCTCGCTGCTGGCAGCGCCGGGCGTGCAGGCGGTGCGCGGCTTCTCCTTCCTGGGGTCCTCCTTCATCTATGTGATCTTCAAGGAAGGCACGGACATCTACTGGGCGCGCTCGCGGGTGCTGGAATACCTGCAGTCCGTGCGGGCCAAGATTCCGGCGGACGTGAACCCGGTGCTCGGCCCCGACGCCACCAGCCTGGGCTGGGGTTTCTCCTACGCGCTGGTGGACACGTCCGGGCAGCTCGACCTCTCGCAACTGCGCTCCCTGCAGGACTGGAACGTGAAGCTGGCCCTGGAGAGCGTGCCCGGCGTCTCCGAGGTGGCCTCGCTGGGCGGCTTCGTGCGCCAGTACCAGATCACCGTGGACCCGGGGCGGCTCTTCGCCTACGGCCTGCCCCTGCAGAAGGTGCTGGAGGCCGTGCGCCTCTCCAACAACGACGTGGAAGGCCGCGTGGTGGAGATGTCCGGCACGGAGTACATGGTGCGCGGGCGCGGCTACGTGAAGAGCCTGGCGGACCTGGAGAGCGTCTCCGTGGGCACGGACAACCGGGGCACGCCCGTCTACCTCAAGGATGTGGCCCAGGTGAGCCTGGGGCCGGAGATGCGCCGGGGCCTGGCCGACCTGGACGGCCGGGGCGAGGTGGCGGGCGGCATCGTGGTGGTGCGCTTCGGGGAGAACGTGCTCTCCGTGATCGACAGGGTGAAGGCCAAGATCGAGGAGGTCGCGCCCTCCCTGCCCCCGGGCGTGAAATTCGAGCTCACCTACGACCGCTCCGACCTGATCCACAGGGCCATCTCCACCCTCACGGAGGAGATCGTCAAACTCACCGTGGCCGTGAGCGTGGTGTGCGTGGTCTTCCTGTTCCACCTGCCCAGCGCCCTGGTCATCATCCTGACCCTGCCGCTGGCCATCGTCATCTCCTTCATCTGCATGAACGCCCTGGGCGTGACCTCCAACATCATGAGCCTCTCCGGCATCGCCATCGCCATCGGCGCAATGGTGGACGCGGCCATCATCATGGTGGAGAACGCCCACAAGAAACTGGAGGACTGGGAGCTGGCGGGCAGGCCCGGCTCCCGCGTGGATGTCATCCTGGAGGCCGCGCAGGAGGTGGGGCCCTCGCTGTTCTTCTCCCTGCTGGTGATAACGGTGGGCTTTTTGCCCGTGTTCACGCTGCAGGGCCAGGCCGGGCGGCTGTTCAAGCCCCTGGCCTACACCAAGACCTTCGCCATGCTCTTCTCGGCCTTCCTGGCCGTGACGCTCACGCCCATGCTCATGACGCTCTTCATCCGGGGCAAGGTGCGCCCTGAGGACAAGAACCCCCTGAGCCACGTGCTGCGGCTGATCTACCACCCCTTCGTGCTCCTGGCCTTGCGCTTCAAGAAGACCATGATCCTGCTGGCCGTGCTGGTCATGGCGGCAACGGTCTGGCCCGTGATGCGCCTGGGCTCGGAGTTCATGCCCCCGCTCTACGAGGGCACGCTCTTCTACATGCCCGTGACCATGCCCGGCATCTCCATCGCCGAGGCCGGGAAGCTGCTCAAGCTGCAGGACTCCATCCTGGCCTCCGTGCCCGAGGTGGCCCAGGTGTTCGGCAAAGCCGGGCGCGCCGGAAGCGCCACGGACCCCGCGCCTATGGAGATGTTCGAGACGGTCATCAACCTCAAGCCCGAGGCCCAGTGGCGCCCGGGCATGACCGTGGAGAAGCTCAAGGCCGAGCTGGACGCCCGCCTGCGGATACCCGGGGTGGTCAACGCCTTCACCATGCCCATCAAGGCCCGCATCGACATGCTCTCCACGGGCATCCGCACCCCGGTGGGCATCAAGATCCTGGGGCCGGACCTGGCCGAGATCGAGAAGATCGGCACCAAGCTGGAGGAAGTGGTCAAGCGCGACCCGCGCACCCGGTCCGTGTTCGCGGACAAGGTCAACACCGGCTACTACCTGGACATCAGCGTGAAGCGCCAGGCCGCCGCGCGCTACGGGCTCACCGTGGCCGACGTGCAGGACATCATCGAGTCCGCCGTGGGCGGGCGCAACCTGACCACCGTGATCCTCGGGCGGGAGCGCTACCCCGTCAACGTGCGCTACCCGCGCGAACTCCGCCAGGACGTGGAGTCCATCAAGGCCATGCTGGTGCCGGTGCAGGGCGCTGGCCCCGGCGGGGAGGAAGCCAGGCCCAGGATGGGCGTGCCGCCCGCCCCGCGCAGGATGCTGCAGGTGCCACTCGGCGAGCTGGCCAACGTCCGGGTGACCAACGGCCCCTCCATGATAAAGAGCGAGGGGGGCATGCCCACGGCCTACGTCTACATCGACTTCACCGGCTCCGACGTGGGCGGCTACGTCAACGGCCTGAAGAAGGCCGTGGCGCAGAGCGTGCAGCCGCAGATCCCGGCCGGGTACCGCCTGGTCTGGAGCGGCGAGTACGAGAACCTGGTCAGCACCCAGGAGCGGCTGGAGATGGTCATCCCGCTGACCATCTTCATCATCTTCATGCTACTCTACATCAACACCAAGTCCCTGGCCTCCACCTGCATCGTGCTGCTGGCCGTGCCTTTCTCGCTGGTGGGCTCGTTCTGGCTGCTTTACCTGCTGGGCTACAACCTGAGCATCGCGGTGTGGGTGGGCATCATCGCCCTGGCGGGCCTGGACGCCGAGACGGGCGTGGTCATGCTGCTGTACCTGCAGCTGGCCTACAAGCAGTGGCAGGACGAAGGCCGCCTCAAGACCCAGGCGGACCTGCGCGAGGCCGTGGAGCACGGCGCAGTGAAGCGCATCCGCCCCAAGATCATGACCGTGGCCGTGATCCTGGCGGGCCTGCTGCCGGTGATGTTCTCCACCGGCGCGGGCTCGGACGTGATGAAGCGCATCGCCGCGCCCATGATCGGCGGCGTGGTGACCTCCACCATCCTTGAACTCATCCTGTACCCGGCCATCTTCGCGCTCTGGAAGGGCCGGGGCCTGCCCAGGCGCTAGCGCCGCTTGCTGGCCCCGCCACGGGCCGGCGGGGCCTTCCGGCCGCCCTGGACATTATCGACAAAACATGATGAAAATAGCGGCCTTGGGTGACAGCCACGGCTTTTTCGGCGTGACCTCCCGAAAGCCGTGGCGCAGCCTGGGGCGCAACGGTGTGACGATGTTGACCGCATGACCGTCCGGCCGAGTCCGGTTTCCCGCCGGTTCGGGCTGCCTGAGCCCTTGGCCCGCCCCACGGCATGCCACCACGCTGATGCCCCCGGCATCCGCAAACGAAAGCCGCCCCCCGCATTCCCTTGCAAGCACATGAGCGGCGCGGCCAGCCGGGTGGCGTGACGTTTTCGAGATGCAACAGAAGCCTTCGCTTCCAGCATCGGTGCCCTGCAATCCCACAGCATTCATGGCGCACCGTTAATCCATATTGCTTTCTGCAACATCGTGCCTTTCGTATCTCAGGGGGGAAACTGATGCGTTGGAAGGATGTACGGATCCAATGGAAGTTCGCTATCGGCTTCGGCGCGGTGCTGTTCTTCATGCTCACCGCAAGCATGATTTCGATCACCGGAGTCAATTCGATCGTTGACGATGCCAAGATCGTCATCGTGGGCAACAAGCTGCGGGGGGAATTCACGCAGAGGGTCGTCGACCACCTGAACTGGGCCAGCAAGCTCAGCGAGTTCCTGAACAGCTCAAAGGCCTCAACGCTCGAGGTGCAACTCAACCCGCATCTGTGCGCCTTCGGCAAATGGTACTACGGCGAAGACCGCAAGGAGGCCGAGCGGCTCGTACCTGCCATCGCGCCCCTGCTCGCGGAGATCGAGCGCTACCACGACGGCCTGCACCGCTCCGCGGGCACCATCAAGGAGAAATTCGTCCCGGTGAACCCGGAGCTCGGCGGGTTCCTGCGCGACAAGCTGGCGGACCACCTGAAGTGGTCAAACGCCGTGCTCAAGGCCCTGGCCGACGAGAACAGCCGCAAGGCCGAGGTGGAGTCAGACCCGCACAAGTGCGGGCTCGGCAAGTGGCTCTACTCCGACGAGATGGCGGCGCTGCGGCAGGCCGACCCCGAGTTCGACAGGCAGATCGGCGCGGTCTACGGCCCGCACGAGCGCCTGCACGAGAGCGTGGTCCGCATCAACGCGCTTCTGGCCGAGGGCCGCAACAACGACGCCAAGAAGTATTTCCACGACGTCACGGAGAAGGAAGCGGGCCTCGCCCTGGCCACCATCACAGGCGTCATCGGCTGGCACAACGCCAGGATGCTCAAGGCCGAAGAGGCCAAGAAGGTCTACTCCACGGAGACGATCCCCAACCTCGTGAAGGTCCAGGAGCTTCTGGACAAAACCAAGGACGCCATCAGCGCCCACGTCATGACCGACGAGGCCATGCTGGAAGCCGCCGCGCACACCCGCTCGACCATCATCGCGGCCACCGCCATCGCCCTGCCGCTGGCCATCGCGCTCGCCGTGCTGCTGGCCCGGGGCATCGTCGGCCCGGTGAACAAAGGCGTGACCTTCGCCCAGCGCATGGCGGAGGGCGACATGAGCCAGGAACTGGACGTGGACCAGAAGGACGAGATCGGCATGCTCGCCGCCGCCCTGCGCGAGATGACCCAGCGCCTGGGCGAGGTCATGGGCGAAGTGATCGAGGGGGCGGGCAACGTGGCCTCCGGCGCGCAGGAGCTCTCCGCCACGTCCGAGACGCTGTCCCAGGGGGCCTCGCAGCAGGCGGCCAGCGTGGAGGAGGTCTCCTCCTCCATGGATGAGATGGCCTCCAACATCCAGCACAACGCGGAGAACGCCGCGCAGACGGAGGCCCTGGCCAGGAAGGCCGCCGAGGACGCCGAGGCCGGGGGCCAGGCCGTGGCCATGACCGTGGGGGCCATGAAGCAGATCGCGGAGAAGATCTCCATCATCGAGGAGATCTCGCGCCAGACCAACCTCCTGGCGCTCAACGCCGCCATCGAGGCCGCCCGCGCGGGCGAGCACGGCAAGGGCTTCGCGGTGGTGGCGGCCGAGGTCCGCAAGCTCGCCGAGCGCTCGGGCCGCGCCGCAACCGAGATATCGGCCCTCTCGGCCGAATCCGTGGAGGTGGCGGACAAGGCCGGGGAGATGCTGGCCCGGATCGTGCCGGACATCCGCAGGACGGCAGCCCTCATCCAGGAGATATCCGCCGCCTCGCGCGAGCAGAACAACGGGGCGGGCCAGGTCAACCAGGCCGTGCAGCAGTTGGACCAGGTGATCCAGCAGAACGCCTCCGCCTCGGAGGAGATGGCCTCCACTGCGGAGGAGCTCTCCAGCCAGGCCGAACAACTGCTCTCCACGGTGAGCTTCTTCAAGCTCAAGGACGACGCGGCCCTGCGCTCGCGCCTGCGCCGCGGCCTGCCCGCGGGGCTGGCTGCCCCCCGTGGAGGAAGGAACTCCGGCTGAGTGTGCGTTCCAGGCCCCATGGCCTGGGTCACCCTGCCCCGTTCAGGAGCCTGAGCCGCGCCTCACGGCGGACCAGCGCTTGAAAAGGCAATCCCGTCCCAAGTTGGCCTGACGGCCCGGGGTGCGCATACTTGCGCGCCCCGGCCGGGCCAGCCGCCCTAGCCGAACACCTCGGCGTGCCAATAGGCCTTTGGGTCGCGGAACCAGGGCGCGAACTCCTCGCTGTCGAAGGAGCGCAACTGCTTCATGTCCACGCCGTAGCGCCTGAACAGCGCCAGCAGTTCGCGGAGGCACTCCTCGTCCACCTCGGCCCTGTCCACCGAAATAAAGAGCGTGTCGCCGCTCCCGGATCCTCC